>NZ_JBNNVU010000006.1:0-151668 GCF_050280705.1 Pseudomonas sp. NPDC089530
TGAAACGATGCATCGCCGATGGTAGTGTGGGGTTTCCCCATGTGAGAGTAGGTCATCGTCAAGATTAAATTCCGAAACCCCAATTGCGAAAGCAAGTGGGGTTTTGTTTTTGTAGAAGTTACTGATTTTGCTGGCACGTTCGGCCCTTGAGCCAACGGTCCGGCCACAGAATTTCTTGACGACCATAGAGCATTGGAACCACCTGATCCCATCCCGAACTCAGAAGTGAAACGATGCATCGCCGATGGTAGTGTGGGGTTTCCCCATGTGAGAGTAGGTCATCGTCAAGATTGAATTCCGAAACCCCAACTGCGAAAGCAGTTGGGGTTTTGTTTTTGCACGTCCGAAAACCCCGTGGCTTACCTTCAAGCCTGGTTTCCAGGACACCCGCTGGAGGTAATCCCCCAGCGGCACGCCACTGAACAACAGAGCGCCCCCTCCGCCCTGTCTCCCCTTCATCGCTGACGCAGTCTGCTGCTTCTGCGAGCCTGCCACTTACGCCACCAGATGTAGATCCCGGTGACGGACAGCAGCGCAATCACCAACCCCAACACCGCAATCAACACTTGCCCGGTAAGGCCGATGATCCGCCCCCCATGGATCGGTAGCTGCAGCCGATAGAAGCGTTCGCCCAGGGTGCCTTGCCCGGCGATCTCCTGCCCCAGCAGGCGCCCATTCGTACCGTGGAAGAACAGCCACGACTTACCCTGCGCCTCGGTATCGTGCTGCCCGAAGCCGGCGCCATAGAAGTTGTATTCGAAGCTGTAATACAGCTCGCCGATCGCCGCAGTCAGGCCCAGCCGCTGGCCTTCCTCCCGAGCCCGCTCATACGCCTGTTGATAGCTGAGTCGGGTAACCCCCAACCGATCGCTGGGCATGCGCCCACGGGCCTCATAGACGCTCGGTTCGATCGGCGAGAACAGGGACACCACCGGCTTGAACACTTGGCTCGGCAGGTTCATCGCCACGCTGCTGATGGCGATCGGCAGCAGCAGTAACCACAGCCATAAACCGCTCGCCCGATGCAGATCCATGGTGAGGCGATAGGCATGCCCGCCCTTGATCTTCCAGGCGGTCGACCACTTCTTCCAGAACGGCCGGCCGCGGGGCAGGGTGAGGAACAAGGCGATGAAGCAGTCGATGACCCAGAAGATGGCCACCAGCCCCATCAACAGCAAACCCCAATTACCCGGCAACGTCAGGTTGTAGTGGAACTCAAGCATGAAGGGGATCAGGTTTTCCTGCTGAAAACAGCAGGCGCCCCAGAACCGCTGGCCAGTCTGCTCGCCACTGACCGGGTCCAGATAGAACACCTGGTTGGGCTCGTCGAACGGCTTGCCCGTGGCTGGATCGTTGCGGGGCACCGCGGCCAGCAGCGAGGTATGCCCGCGCTCGTTGGGGTACTCCATGTACCAGACCTGCAGGCGCGGATGCTGCGCCTGCACCTGGTCGACCAGGGTTCCAGGCGGTAGCGCTCGACCCTCGGTGGAGGCTTTGTAGAAACCAGGGTTGAGCCATTCGTCCAGCTCGTGATGGAAGGCCAGCAGGCTGCCGGTCAGCCCTGCCAGCAGGAGAAATACCGCCGTGGCCAGGCCGATATAACGATGCAGTAGAACCAGGATTGCGCGCATGGAATTGTCCCGTGGAAACGACAAAGCCAGCGCAGGCGCTGGCTTTGGGGGAGTCGACAAAAGATCAGAACTGATAGCTGACGGTGGCCGCGACGTTACGCTCCTCGCCCATGTAGCAGAAGCTCAGGCTGGCACAGGAGGCGATATAGGATTCGTTGGTCAGGTTGTTGGCATTGAGTCGCACATCCACGCCCTTCAGGCCGACCTTGCCCAGGTCATAGCCGACGGAAGCATCGAATAGCGTGTAGGACGGTACCTTCATGGTGTTCTCCGCATCCGCCCAGCTGTAGCCCACATAACGCACGCCGCCGCCCAGGCGCAGACCGTCGAGCGCCGCGCTGTCGAACCGGTAGTCGGCCCAGAGCGAGGCCATGTGGCGCGGGGCCTGGGTTGGTGAGTTGCCCTTGTTCTCGATGATGTCGGTGGCGGTGCTGAGGGTGCTGATCATCGACTTCGAGTACTCGATATCGGTGAAGGTGTAGCTGCCGAGCAGCTTGAGGTTGTCGTTCAGTTGCAGGTGCGCTTCCAGCTCCAGGCCTTGGGAACGTACGGCGCCGACCGCGCGGTAGAAGTTTTCCTGGGGCAGCTTGGTGGCGAGGTTTTCCTGGTCGATGCGGAACAGGGACGCGGTGTACAGGTCGTCCGTGCCCGGTGGCTGGTACTTCAGGCCCAGCTCCCACTGCGTGCCATCGGTCGGTGCCAGCGGATTGCCGGCGCTGTCTGCGTAGGAGTTGGGGTTGAAGGATTCGGAATAGCTGATGTACGGCGCCAGGCCGTTGTCGAACAGGTACAGCACCCCCGCGCGCCCGGTCAGCTTGGTGCGTTTGTCGTTGATCTCGGTGCCCAGCGGGCGCGCGGCTTCGGCCAGGCGGTTCTCGTCCGAGGTCTCCACCCAGTCCTGGCGCAGGCCCAGGGAGAAGCGCCACTGGTCCATCTCGATCAGGTCTTGCAGGTAGACGCCGGTCTGCTCGAGGCGGCGCAGGTAGCTCAGCGGGTCGTAGTAAGTGATGGCCGAGTTGCCGTAGACCGGATCGAACGCATTGATCGGCGCCACCGAGCCGCTGGTCCAGTCCACCACTGTCTTGCGCCGCTGGTAGTCCGCGCCCAGCAGCACCGTGTGTTTGGTCGCGCCGGTGAGAAATTCGGCCTGCAGCATGTTGTCGACGATGAACGCATGCAGCTGCTCGTCGCCGCCGGTGTAGTAGCGGTTCAGCTCATTGCTGGTCGGTGTGGTCCAGCCATAGCCGTAGACCTGGTCCAGCTTCACCTTGGAGTCCAGGTAGCGGAAGTTCTGCCGTGCGGTGAAGACATCGTTGAAGCGATGCTCGAACTGATAACCGAACGACTGCTGGTCGCGCCGGTAGCGGTCGATGCCCGGCTCGCCTTCGAAGAAATGTTCGGAAATGCGCTGGCCGTTGCGCGGATGCAAGGCGCCGTCGGCCGGCATGCCGCTGTGGTAGCCGCCGTCCGGATCGTGCTGCAGGTACGCCTGCAGGGTCAGCGAGGTGTCGTCGCTGAAGTCGATGCTCAGCGTCGGCGCCAGGGCGTAGCGCTTTTCCTTGTTGTGGTCGAACTGAGTGTCAGACCGGTCCGCCAGCCCGGTCAGGCGGTAGGCGATGCGTTTGTCGCCGTCCAGTGGGCCGCTGAAGTCGAAACCCATGCCGCGCTGGCCCTGGGTGCCGACCGTGGCCTGGATCTGGTGGTAGGGCTCGTACAGCGGCTTCTTGCTGGTCAGCGCCACCAGGCCGCCCGGGGAGCTGCGGCCATACAGCACCGACGACGGGCCCTTGAGGATATCCACCCGCTCCAGGAAGTACGGATCGACCTGCATGGTGCTGTAGGTGCCGCTGTCGCCCATGGATTTGAGGCCGTCGAGGTAGATGTTGTCCACCGAACCGTCGTTGAAGCCGCGCATGGCCACGTAGTCGTATCGGTGGGTCGCGCCGTAGGGATTGGTCAGCACGCCGGGGGTGTAGCGCATGGCCTGGGACACGGTCTGCGAACCTTGGTCGTCCATTTGCTCGCGAGTCACCACGGACACGCTCTGGGAGGTTTCCAGCAGCGCGGTACTGGTCTTGGTGGCGATCTGGCTGTGGGTGGCGTTGTAGCCTTCCATGCTGCCCAAGGCATTGCCCAGGGCGAACCCCTTGATGTCGGTGGTCGGCAGCGCCAGGGCACCGCCCTCGGGCAAGGCCCGCAGGACATAGCTGCTGCCGTCCTGGCTCACCGCTTCCAGGCCGGAACCGTCGAGCAGCCGGCTCAGGGCCTGGTCGGTCGAGCAGTCGCCCTTCAGGCCGGCGGACTGGCGCCCCTGGAGCTGCGCCGGGGTCATCGACAAGGTGATGCCGGCCTCGCGGGCGAAGCGGTTGAGGACCTCGCTCAGGGCGCCGCCGGGAATGTTGTAGCTATGGCTCAGGCTTGCCTCTGCCGCCTGCGCCAGGCAAGGCAGTGCCGCGACGCATAGCACTGAAGAGAACTGCACCGAAGAAAGCAGGGCCGCACCCACGGCGTGGCGCAGGGCAGAGGAGGAATCGCGAAGGTTGCTACGCACAGTCATGAAAGGGTTCCGTCGAGTCGCTGAAGGCAAAGGGAAGTGCTTACTGTCCAAGCCGGACTCGAGGGAAAAAGCCGCCAAAAAAAATCAACGAATGGCACCGCCTCAGGCGAGACGTTCCAGGGTCACCCACCAGCGGGTGCGATAACGCAGGCGCACGGGCAGGGTTTGCGGGAGGACCGCCAGCAGTTTGTCGGTGTCCTCCAGGCGGTAGACGCCAGACAGGCGCAGCTCGCCGATCTCGTCGGCGCAGCCCAGGTAGCCGTGGCGATAACGCCCGACCTCCTGGATAAAGTCCGCCAGGCGCATGTTGCGGGTAACGATCAGCCCGTCGGCCCAGGCGCCCACGTCCATATCCAGCGGCGGCACCGGCACGGCCTGGGAGGCGCTGACCCGATAGTTTTGCCCGGCCTGGACCCGGGTCGGCGGGCTGTGCGGCGCATGAATGGTGACGCTGCCGGCCGTGACGCTCAGGCGCGTGCAGTCGCCCTCCAGGCGCACCACGAAGCGCGCATCGACACCTTCGAACAGCCCATGGCGAGTCCGTACCAGCAACGGCCTGGTGGTGTCCGCCTGCGGGTCTGGCCCGCAGGTCAGCATGATTTCCCCACGGCTGAGCTTGATCAAGCGCTGCCGGGCATTGAAGTCCAGGTCGGCGGCGCTGTCGGTGTTGAGTTCCAGGCGGGTGCCATCGGGCAACTGGAAGCCGCGGCGTTCGCCGGTGGCGGTGGCGAAGTCGGCGTTCCATTGCTGCCAGGCCAGTTGCTCCTTGCCCAGCCAGGCGGCTGAGCCCAGCAGCATGACGCCGCCGAGCAGTTTCAGGGCCTGGCGCCGGCCCAGGCGCTGGGCGCTGTTTTCCAGGGTATCGAAGGCCACCTGGGCGCCCGGCACGGCCCGCAGCTGGCCGTGCAGTTCCTGCTGCAGCGACTGCACCCGCTGCCAGGCCTGCTCGTGTTCGTGATGGGCTGCGCGCCAGGTGTCGCATTGCTGCAGCAGCCGGGGGTTATCGGCGCTGTTGCGCAGGCGCAGCGTCCAGTGGATAGCCTGCTTGACCACCAGATGCCTGGGGTCCGGGGCGCGGCACCGGTTGAGCGATGGGTTATCCACAGGGCTCAAGCCTCGTAGCGCAGCAGGTAGCAGTGGAACAGCGCATCGGCCACGTAGCGTTCCACCGAGCGCAGGGACAGCCCCATCTGTTCGGCGATCTGCTTGTGAGTCAGGCCTTCGCACTGGGCCAGGAGAAACGCCTGGCGTACTTTCGGCTTCAGGCCTTCGAGCAGGCGCGCAATGCTTTCCAGCAGCTCCAGCACCAGGGCGCGGGCTTCCTCGCTGGGGACCTCGGCTGGCGGCAGATGGGCGATGGTTTCCAGGTAGGCGCGTTCGATCTCCTCGCGGCGCCAGTGGTCGATCACCAGGCCGCGGGCGATGGTCCGCAGGAAGGCGCGGGGGGACTTGAGTTCGAGGCGTTCGGTGCGCTGCAACAGCCGGACGAAGGTGTCCTGCGCCAGGTCGGCCGCATCGGCGGCATTGCCCAACCGGCTGCGCAACCATGTGTTGAGCCAGCCATGGTGGTGGCTGTACAGCGCCTGTACCGCGAACTCAGGTGATGACATGGATGCGACTGCCCGGGTGTCACAAATGATAATTAGTCGCATTGTCATCAAGGGGTTTGGATTTTGCAACAGTTGGGGGGCGTCGGCCTCTGGAAAAGCCCGACGCGAGCGCTCTAAATTGCCGTTCAGCAGTTTTTTTGCAGATAAAGCGTACATTTCTGACAAATCGCTAAGATTTATCCTTCTTGTGCCGACAGACAGTGAGACCCATGCGTGCACCAAAGTAGAGCGGCCGTAGAACACCGCCTGCGCTGTTACACGGAAAGTTGCATCCCGTACGCATCCCCACTTTCGGCATAAGAAGTCCCATGACATGAATCTCAAGTTCAGCCATAAAATCCTTTTGGCCGCCTCTGGTGTAGTGGTTCTGGCTTTCGCGTTGTTCACTTTGTACAACGACTACCTGCAGCGGAACACCATCGACCAGAACCTCGAATCTTCCATCGAGCAGGCGGGTGACCTCACGTCCAGCAGCGTCCAGAACTGGATGAGCGGGCGCATCCTGGTGCTGGAGAACCTCTCGCAGAACGTCGCGCACCAGGGCGCCAACGCCGATTTCCCGGGGCTGGTGGACCAACCGGCGTTCACCTCGAACTTCCAGTTCACCTACGTGGGCCAGGCCAACGGCGTGTTCACCCAGCGGCCTGACGCGAAGATGCCCGACGGCTACGACCCGCGTCAGCGCCCTTGGTACAAGCAGGCCGTGGCGGCCGACAAGACCATGCTGACCCCGCCTTACATGGCGGCTGTCGGCGGCCTGGTGGTGACCATCGCCATGCCGGTGAAAAAGAACGGCCAACTGCTGGGCGTGGTGGGGGGCGACCTGAGCCTGGAAACCCTGGTGAAGATCATCAACTCGGTGGACTTCGGCGGCCTGGGCCATGCGTTCCTGGTCAGCTCCGAGGGGCAGGTGATCGTCAGCCCGGACAAGGACCAGGTGATGAAGAACCTCAAGGACATCTACCCGGGTGCCAACGTGCACATCCAGAAGGGCACCCAGGACGTGGTGCTCAACGGCGAGCAGCGCATCCTGTCCTTCACGCCGGTGACCGGCCTGCCGAATGCCGAGTGGTACATCGGCCTGTCCATCGACCGTGAAAAGGCCTATGCCCCACTGGGCAAGTTCCGCACCTCGGCGCTGCTGGCGATGTTCATCGCCGTGGCCGCGATTGCCGTGCTGCTGAGCCTGCTGATCCAGGTGCTGATGCGTCCGCTGACGACCATGGGCCGTGCGATGCAGGACATCGCCCAGGGCGAGGGCGACCTGACCCGGCGCCTGGTGGTGGAGACCAAGGACGAGTTCGGCGAGCTGGGCGGTTCGTTCAACCAGTTCGTGGAACGTATCCACGCGTCGATTTCCGAAGTGTCCTCGGCCACCCGCCAGGTGCACGACCTGTCCCAGCGGGTGATGGCGTCCTCCAATGCGTCGATCATCGGTTCCGACGAGCAGAGCGCCCGCACCAACAGCGTGGCCGCGGCGATCAACCAGCTGGGCGCCGCGACCCAGGAAATCGCCCGTAACGCCGCCGATGCCTCGCAGCACGCCAGCGGCGCCAGCGAACAGGCCGACGATGGCCGTCAGGTGGTGGAGCAGACCATCCAGGCGATGACCGAACTGTCGCAGAAGATCAGCCTGTCCTGCACCCAGATCGAAACCCTGAACGCCAGCACCGACAACATCGGCCACATCCTCGATGTGATCAAAGGCATCTCCCAGCAGACCAACCTGCTGGCGCTCAACGCGGCCATCGAAGCGGCGCGCGCCGGTGAAGCCGGTCGCGGTTTTGCCGTGGTGGCCGACGAGGTCCGCAACCTGGCCCATCGCACCCAGGAATCGGCCGAGGAGATCCACAAGATGATCACCTCGCTGCAGATCGGCTCCCGCGAAGCGGTGTCGACCATGAACGCCAGCCAGGCGTCCAGCGAGGAGAGCGTCGAGGTGGCCAACCAGGCCGGTTCTCGGCTGGTCAGCGTGACCCAGCGGATCACCGAGATCGACGGCATGAACCAGTCGGTAGCCGCCGCCACCGAGGAGCAGACCGCCGTGGTGGAAACCCTCAACGCCGACATCAGCCAGATCAACCTGCTGAACCAGCAGGGCGTGGCCAACCTCAACGAAACCCTGAAGGATTGCGATGCCCTGTCCCTGCAGGCCAACCGCCTGAAGCAACTGGTGGACAGCTTCAAGATCTGATCGGCGAGCTGCACAAAAAACGCGATGCGGTCTGCCTGACCACATCGCGTTTTTTTTGCCCGTCAGCTCGCCGCCACGGATTGTCACGACCCTGCTGGAGCGAGCGGCCCCGGGCTTACTCGAACATCCTCCGCACATTCCCCAGCGCCTCATCGGCAAAGCCCTGCAGGAAGCCCTGGAACGCCGTGAGCTCGGCGCCCCCCTCGGCCGGGTCGGCGACGATGCGCCAGGTGGCGCGGGCCCGTGCGCCGGGCAAGGCTTCGACGCTCATGGCCGCCCACAGGTTGCCGATGCCCAGGGTGTCGTAGATCAGGCTCCAGGTCATGTACCGCGCCTGGTCGTCCCGGGAGTTGAGTTGTTCGATCACGATATGGCCGTCGTGGAAGAACTTCTTGCGCACCGAGCGCACGCCTTCGCCGGTCATCTCGATGTGCGACAGCGCCGGAATGAAGGCCGGGAAGCCGGCGAAGTCGCCGACTATGGCCCAGACGCTGCGGGCGTCGGCGCCGATGTCCACCGTGGATACGACTTCGCAGGCTTGCGGGTTCTTGATCAGGGTGTCGGGTTGCAGGTTGTTCATGGCGTACTCCAGCGTGGGTCGGGTTCAGATGAAGTGGATGTCTTGCAGGTACTGGCAGCCCTTGCGCAGCAGCGCCGGGTCCTTGGGCGGGTAGTCGGCGCCCATGCGCCGCACCCCGGCCTCGGCGTTGGCGTGGCCGATCCGCGAGATGTCGCCGATGTCTTCCTCGAAGCCGTTGAGGTAGAAGCCGAGGACGCCGAACAGCGCGTTGTCGCGGTCGACCCGGGCCAGTTGGCGCTGCCAGTCGGCGACGCTGACCATGCGGAACTCGCGCCCGGCCTCGCGAAACGAGGCGACATAGGCCTCCCAGCTCAAGGGTCGCGGGTTGTGCAGGTTGAAGACCGCCTGGGCTGGCTGATAACGGCTGGCGTGGAAGGCGATGAAGCGGGCGAGGAAGTCCACCGGCATCAGGTCGAAGTTCATCGCCAGTTGCGGCACCTGGCCCAGTTGCAGCGAACCCTTGAGCATCAGCATCAGGCGGTTGCGGTGGGGCTGGCAGACCCCGGTCCGGCTGTTGAAGCTGATGTTGCCCGGGCGATAGAGATTGACCCACACCCCCTGTTCGCAGGCCCGTTGCAGGATCCGCTCGCCGACCCACTTGGACAGGTTGTAGCCGTTGCGCAGGTAAATCGGCGGGGTGGCCGCGGGGGGCTGTTCCAGCACTCGGCCCTGGGCGTCGACGCTGCTGGAGGCGGACAGGGTCGAGACGAAGTTGAAGAGCTTCTTGCTGCGCCCTTCGCACAGGCGCAGGCACTCGAACAGCGGCTCGACGTTGTCGCGCACCAGGGCCGGGTAGTCCAGCACGTGGTTGACGTTGGCGGCGTTGTGCACCAGCGCGCCGTACTCGCGGTCGATGTGTTCGTACACATCAGGCGCCAGCCCCAGCCGGGGCTGGCCGAGGTCGGCGGCATGCACCCGGACCCGGCTCGGGTCCATAGGCTCCAGGCGGTTGTCGCGCAGGGCCTGGGCGAACCGCTCGACGGCCGTTTGCGTGGGCGTTTCCCGCACCAGGCACGCCACCTCGCTGGCACCCTCTTCCAGCAGGGCCTGGACGATGTGCACGCCGAGAAAACTGTTGGCGCCGGTAACCACCACCTTGCGCACGTCGCCCAGCCGGCTGGCCGGTAGTACCTGCAGCTGGAACTCGGCATTGGCGTCGGCGAACACCGGGTCGAGGCGGCTGTCCGGGGCGTCGTGGGCGGCGCCGTCGATCAGGGTCGCCAGGTTGACCAGGGTCGGCGCCTCGATGAAGCGGTTGATCGACGGGCCTCGGCCGAACTGTTCGCGAACCGCCAGCAGCAGGCGCGACAGCAGGATCGAGTGGCCGCCGAGGTTGAAGAAGCTGTCGTCGGTGCCGATGTCGTCGGCCGGCAGTTCCAGCAGTTCGGCCCACAGCGCCAGCAGGCGCTGCTCATGGGCGTTCCGGGGCGGGCGCCGTGGCCGGTGGCGGCATGGTGGACGCGGCAGTTCCAGCAGGGCGCGGCGGTCGACCTTGCCATTGGCGGTGTACGGCATGCTTGGCAGCTCGATGTAGGCGCTGGGTTGCATGTAGTCCGGCAAGCGCTGGCGCATCTGCTCGGTCAGGGCCTGCAGCGTGTCGCCGGGGGAGCTCGGCTGGGCCAGGTAGGCGAGGATCCGGCGCTGCTTGTCGATCACCACCGCCACTTGGCGGAACAAGCGGCTGTCGCGCAGGCAGTGTTCGATTTCCTCGGGCTCGACCCGGAACCCGCGGATCTTCACCTGATTGTCCCGCCGCCCGCAGATCTCGATGCCGCTGTCGGTCCACTGGCCGATATCCCCGGTGCGGTAGACCCGCAGCCGGCGGCCGTCCGGCAGTGCCAGGCTCAGGTAGCGTTCGGCGCTCAACTGCGGATGGTTCAGGTAGCCGAGGCCGACGCCCGGCCCGGCCAGGTACAGCTCGCCGGGGGTGCGCTCGGGCACCGGTTGCAGCTGCTCGTCGAGGATCAGCACCTGGCTGTTGGCAATGGGCAGGCCGAGGTTGCGCGGGTTGTCGTCGGCCCGCAGGCGGCGGGTGGTGGCCAGCACCGTGGTTTCCGTCGGGCCGTAGATGTTGTGCAGCGTGCACTGGTCGGCGAGGCGCTGGATGACAAAGGGTTCGCAGACGTCGCCGCCGGTCACCAGGTGTTGCAGCCCCAGGGGCTGGTCCAGGGGCAGGATGCTCAGCAGCGCCGGCGGCAGGAAGGCATGGCTGACCCGCTGGCGCTGCAGCAGGGCGAGCAATTGCTTGGGGTCGCGCCGCTGATCCTGATCGGGCACCACCAGCAGCGCGCCGCAGAGGAAGGTGGGCAGGATATCCAGCAGCGAGGCGTCGAAGCCGATAGTGGAGAACTGCAGTACCCGGCTGTGCTCGTTGAGCCCGACATGCTGGCTGTACCAGGCGCAGAAGTGGCTGAGGTTGCCCTGGCTGAGCAACACGCCCTTGGGCTGGCCGGTGGTGCCCGAGGTGTAGATCGCCACGCAGGGCGCTTCTGGCGCCTGCGCCTGGCACAGCAGCGGCCGGTTGTCGTCGGCCGTGGCCTGCAGCAGCGGGCGCACATCGAGTTGCGCCAGCTCCAGGTCGCCCAGGTCGGCGCTGCCGTCGTGCAGCAGCAGGGCCGCGCCGGCGTTGTCGAGAATGTAGCGCCGCCGTTGCGCCGGGTGCTCCGGGTCCAGGGGCAGGTATACCGCGCCACAGCCGAGGGTCGCGAGAAGGGCGGCATACAGCGCCGCCGACTTGGGCAGGCAGAGGCCGATCACCGGCGCTTGCCCGGGGCCCACCGGCAGGAGCCGCAGCATCTGCCGCTGCAGGTGGCGGCTCATGCGGTGCAGCGTCCGGTAGCTGTAGTCGATGCCCTGGATATTCAGGGCCGGGCGCTGGGCGAAGGCCAGCAGGCTCTGGTCGAGGCGCCGGGCGATCGGCACCTGCATCTCCCGCAGCAGCGCCGGCGCAGCTTGCTGGTTGTGCCGGTGCTCGAATGCCAGCGCGTCCAGGTGCTCCAGGCCCAGCAGCGGTTCGGCGGGCTCGGCCAGTGGCGCGAGCTGCTGGAAAAACGCCGAGCTACGGGAAAAACCACTGACCAGCCGGACGCTGCTGGCGACCAGCCGGGCCACGGCGCTGCCGCGCAGGGCCTGGCCATTGCCGCTGGCTTCCAGGGGCAGGGTCGCCTGCTCGATCAGCCGGGCGCCGTACCGCAGGAACAGGCGCACCTGGGGCAGCCCGGGCGCCGGCTGGGCGATCAGGGCGATGCGCAGGTGCAGCCGCGCCGTGTCCGCCGCGAGCCGGGGCGCATCCCTCAGGCTGCCATCGTCGATCAGCAGGTCGGGCGTGCGCCCGCTGGCGACGGCCTGCGGCGCGTCCAGGCGCTGCAACAGATGGCCATGGCGCTCCAGCTCCAGGGCCAGTTCGTTCAGGGCCTGGCTGCGGCCCGTCAACACAATATCGAGGCGTCTCATGTTCGGATCCCTCCGTTAGGGCAGGTAATCGGCCAGGGCGTCCCGGACGCAGGCCGAGTCGAGCATCGAACTGCTGCGGAAGAAGCGCAGGATGTTGGCGATCAGCGGGTGATGGCGGTGGATCGGGTAGGCCAGGCCGGTCGCTTCTTCGCGCAGCGCCTGGCGGACCGGCGCGGCGACTGGCAGTTGCTCGATCAAGTGCAGGTCGAAGCGCTGCTGGATGTCGTTGGTCAGGTACTGGGCGATGAACACCGGCAGCACCTGGGCGATCTGCTGGCGGTCGGTGTCGCTGGCGCCTTGCCAATAGATGCGCACCAGCCGCGACCAGAACCCCGAATGCCGCCCTTCATCCTGCAGGTGGTCGGCCATCAGGCCCTTGATCGACTGCTTGACCGTGTCGTCCTTGGCGAAGGCGGCGACATCGTTGGTCACGGTGTTTTCGGCGATGGCCACGCAGATCAGCTCCACCGCGTCGCGCAGGTGGTCGGGCGCCCGCTCCAGGGCGGCGGGGATGGCGCGGCTGAGCTCGATCTCCCGGGGCAGCTCGATGGGCTCGATGCCGCTCAGGGCGATGGTCTGCTGCATGAAGTCCATCGCCACCAGCGCGTGGTAGTCCTCGTCCACCACCACGGTCATGGCGTCGTAGCGGCAGGCGAAGGGGAAGGCGATGGCGAAGCGGCCCTTGGCGATGCTCCGGGCCGTCTTGTCCACCAGCTCGGTCTCGAAGATCACCACGTCGTTGATGAACTTGTAGAGGCTCTGCACCAGCACGAAGTCCCGCAGGTGGGCGCAGTGTTCGAGAAAGCTGCGGCTGTGCACCAGGGGCTGGCGGCTCAGGGGGTAGATCAGCTGGTCGTCGTCCTCCAGCAGGCGCCGCGGGCGGGTGCGGATGGTCGCACGCTCTTCCCAGGTGTCGGCGAAGGACTGGTAGTCGAGGGCGTTCATGCACTCACCCCGATTGCCGGTTCGGCCATGCTCAGGCGCAGCCCGTCCCACAGGGCGATGCGGCTGTCCACCGCGGCGATGGCGGCGGCGTACACCTCCCGCTGGCGCTGCGGGTCGCCGTCCACCAGCCGTTCCAGCAACCGTTGCGCGGCCGGGCCGTGGGCGTTGGAGTCGACCTCGATATGGCGTTGCAGGTAGTAGCGAAAGGTCGGTGCCTGTTCGATGCCGATGCCCCAATCGTCGAGCAGGCGTTGGAACATCCGCGGGATGACGCTTTCCCGGCCATGCAGGAACGCTGCCGCCACGCAATGGACCGGGGCCTGCACGGCGGTGTGCAGGGTCTGGCGGACAAAGGCGCGGGCGGCTGGGGCGGCGTCGACGCTGTGCAGGGCGAGGTCGAAGCCCACGCCTGTGCGCTGCAGGGCCACGAAGCGTTCCACGGGCCGGGTGGCGGCGCCGACTTCGCGCATGGCATCCAGGTACAGCTCGAAGTGGCTGTAATAGCCCTGGCCGGGGCGCTCGTCAGACTCCTCGCCGAGCACGATCTCATTGATCAGCCGCGCCGCGCCGGGGTCTTGCGGCGGTAGCCAGGGCAGGCCGGTGCAGGTCAGTTCCTGTTGCAGGCGCTTGGTCAGCGACATGAAGTCCCACACGGCGAAAACATGGGTCTGCATGAAGCGTTGCAGCACCGCGAGTGTGTTGATCTCGGCAAAGATCGGGTGGGCACCGAGTGTGGCTTTCCTGGTGTCGAGAAGTTCTTGGCTGGCGTTCATCTGGACTACCTGTCTGGATAAGTTGCAGTGCGATTTATTGGCCGGATAGTTCCGGTTCGCAGGCGTTGTAATAAGTACTTGTTTATTGTGGGCGAGCAGGGGCCTCAAACCTGAATGGGCTGGGTCGAAAGTTGTTTGGCGCTGGCCGGTCTATTCGTTATGGAGCCGGGGCCCGGGCATTGCTTCGGGCAGGCCTGGAACGCCAGCTGGCCAGGTGTTCGTGAACGAGTGCTCGACATTTCTCAAGGCCGGCGAAGAAAAAACTAGTACAGGGAAAAGTTCTGGGCAAGTTGTTTTTTCAATACTTTTTAGTTGGCTGTTTTTAAGGCGCGACAAGTTGCGGTAAAACTTTAGTTTCAAGTTTTATCGGGATGAGGTTGCCCCTTCCAACTTATATAAGTCAGAATTTTTAACGCTGAGTGAATGCCTCACTCGAAGCAACTTTCAAATGCTGAGTTGCAGTCGTTGACTTTCCGGGAGAACGCATCCGGGAGCCGGTCCCGGCCTTGTCCTCCAGTCATTGGGCTCCTTGCGCGGGGCTGCAGATCGACGTGCCGCGGGCGAGTTGCCGTGCCCACGTCCCTTTTCCAGTCGGCGACAGCAAGAGTGGGCCTAAATCGACCGCTGAGCCATCGTCGGCAGGGCTATGCAGCGATGGAGGCAGGAGCCATGCCGCCGTTCGCTCGGGCGGGGGCGGGCGAGAGGCTGATGGTAGAGCGCGCCGCGGACTATTCGCCGAGCAGGCCCAGGTGGGTATTGATGATCTGCAGCAGGCGCTGGCGCTGGGACTTGATGAAGCAGTGGTTGCCGGCCACCTCGATCAGCTCGAATTCACGGCGGGTGAACTCGCACCAGTTGGCCATGTGGCTGGCGGTGGCCAGCGGGTCCTCGCTGCCGTAGAGGGCGGTGAGGGGAATGTCGAGGTTATCGCTCGACCGATCGCACCAGGACTCGAACAGCTTCAGACCGGCACGCAGCAGCCTTTCGTACCGATCGCGGCTGGCCTGGTCGCGGAGGATTTCGGTGGGGGTGGCGCCCAGCGACAGCATGGCTGCGTGAAAGGCCATGGCCGGCAGGGTGTGCAACAGCGGCCGGGAGGCGGGGCTGTCCGGGCTGCGGCAGGCGGAAATGAACAGATGGCGGGTCTGCCCGGGGTAGTGCGCCTGGGCCCACTTGGCGGTCTCGTAGGCCAACTGTCCGCCCAGGCCATGGCCGAACAGCGCATGGGGTTCGGCCAGCAGCGGGCGTAGCACGGCGAAGGTCTCGCTCAGCAGCGGTGGCCAGTCGTCGAACAGTGGTTCGGCCTGGCGGCTGCCGTGGCCGGGCAGCCGCACCAGCACCAGTTCGATATGCCCGGCCAGCCCGTCGGACCAGTTGCGCAGCTGTTCCGGATCGGCGCCGGTCTGCGGAAAGAAGATCAGCCGGGTCCGTACTGGCTGGCCGGAGTTGAGCACCATCAGCCATTGTTTATTGGGAGCGTGCACTGCTTTTCCTTAAGCCGGTGTGCCGGTTATCGAGTGATACGGTGTGGTCGCCGTGACAGCCTCAGCTCTGGGCGGGCCGCTCGAGGTAGTGGCGAATGGTGATCTCGGCTTTTTCCAGATGGCCGCGCAGTATCTCCAGCGCCCGCTCGATGTCCTTGGCCTCGGCGGCGTCGGTCAGGGCGTTGTGGTCGTCCTGGGTCAGCTTGCCCAGGCCCATGGAGGATAGATGGAAACGCAGGAAGCGCTCTTCCTCGTTCAGCTCGAGCTCGATCAGGCGCAGCAGCTTCTGGTTCGGCGCGCGGTGGTATAGCGCCATGTGGAACAGGCGGTTGAGGCGGCCGAGCTCGGCGTAGTCGGTTTCGCTTTCCAACTGGGCGATATAGCCCCGGGCCTGGGCGATGTCCTCGGCGTCGAGCAGCGGGATCGACAGGCGCAGCGCCTCCAGTTCCAGCAGCAGCCGCAGGCCGTAGGTTTCCACGGCGTCGTAGCCGATCAGTTCGGCGACCACCGCGCCCTTGTGTTGCACCACCTGCAGCAGCGATTGCGCTTCGAGCTGGCGCAAGGCTTCGCGCACCGGCATGCGGCTGACGCCGAACAGGTCGGCCAGGTCCTGCTGGCGCAGCGCCGTGCCGCTGGGCAGGCGGCCGTCGAGAATCGCCGCACGCAGGGTTTCCTCGATCACCGAGCGCGCGAGGTGGGCGGGGATCGGCCCGCTGACTGCGATCTTGCTCAAGGGTCTCGGTTTGTCGATCACGTTAACGCTATCCTGTTTTCAATGTTGCTTTGGATCCAATGGACGCTAGATAGCGCCCTGTTGCTTGTCAAACCAGGCGCCAGCCGGGCTTGTCCCGGATTTTGCCGGCGCCGATTCTCGGGGCAGCCCTCTCGCGGCTCAAGCGCCGGCCGATAAACGAACAGGTTTCTGCTTTCAGCTTAGCGTTTCCCGGAGGGCGGTGATTGTAAGGTGCCATTGTCTTTTGCCAGCCCAGCCTGCACCATCCTTCGACCCCGACAGTTCCCATGGACTCTTCGCATTTGGCGGCACGTTTAGCTCTTTCTCGGACCTTGCGCTGGTCGTGTTCGGCGCTGCTGCTGGCCGGCGTGTTGCTGGGCAGCCTGCAGGCCGACTGGGACTTCTCGCAGATCAGCCGCCGCGCCACGGCGCTGTACGGGCCGCTGGGCGAAGGGCAGAAGCGCATCGACGCCTGGCAGCAACTGCTGGCGACCCAGAACCAGGCCAGCGAGCTGGAACAGCTCAAGGTGGTCAACCTGTTCTTCAACAAGCACATGCGTTACGTGGAAGACATCGACCTGTGGCATCAGGTCGACTACTGGGAAACCCCGGTCGAGGCCCTGTGGAAGGGGGCTGGCGATTGCGAGGACTATGCGATCGCCAAGTATTTCAGCCTGCGCCACCTGGGGGTTTCCAGTGACAAATTGCGCATCACCTACGTCAAGGCCCTGCGCCAGAATCGCGCGCACATGGTGTTGACCTACTATTCAAGCCCGGAGGCCATGCCGTTGGTCCTCGACAGCCTGGTCGACGCCATCCAGCCGGCCAGCCAGCGTACCGACCTGCTGCCGGTGTACTCCTTCAACGCCGAGGGGCTGTGGTTGCCGGGCGCCAAGGGCAACAAGAAGGTCGGTGACACCAAGCGCCTGTCCCGGTGGCAGGACGTGTTGAAGAAAATGCAGGCCGAAGGTTTTCCGGTCGAGACGACTCACTAGGAGCACGAGCTCAGATGTCTTTGTTCAAACAACTGTTGATCGCAATCTGTCTGTTCCTGGTGGTCGCCTTCAGCGGCAGCTTCATGGTCAGCCTGGAGAGCTCGCGGACCCAGTACGTCAACCAGCTGCGCTCCCACGCCCAGGACGCGGCCACGGCGCTGGCCCTGTCCCTGACCCCGAATATCGATGACCCGGCGATGGTCGAGCTGCTGGTCAGCTCGATTTTCGACAGCGGTTACTACTCGAGCATCCGGGTGGTCAACCAGGTTTCCGAAGAGGTGCTGGTCGAGCGCAACGGCACCCCCGAGGTCGGCAATGTGCCGGACTGGTTCGTCAAGCTGATCGGCCTGGAGCCGGCCGGCGGCGATGCCCTGGTCAGCCGCGGCTGGCAGCAGGCGGCGCGGGTCGAGGTGGTCAGCCATCCGATGTTCGCCGTGGCCAAGCTCTGGCAAAGCGCCCTGGGCAGCCTGACCTGGCTGTTGCTGTGCGGGGCCGTGAGCGCGGTGCTGGGGGCCTTGCTGCTGCGCCGCCAGCTCAAGCCGCTGGACTACATGGTCAAGCAATCCCACGCCATCGCCCGCCGCGAATTCCTCAGCCTGCCCGAATTGCCGCGTACCCCGGAACTGCGCCGGGTGGTGCAGGCGATGAACCAGATGGTCGAGAAGCTCAAGGCGCTGTTCCAGGAGCAGGCCGAGCGCAGCGAAAGGCTGCGGGCCGAGTCCTACCAGGACAACCTGACCGGCCTGGCCAACCGGCGCTACTTCGAGATGCAGCTCAACGCCCGGGTGAGCAACCCGGAGCAGGCCAGCTCCGGCTATCTGCTGTTGCTGCGGGTCAAGGACCTGACCGGCCTGAACCAGCGCCTGGGCGGGCAGCGCACCGACCAGTTGCTCCAGGCGGTGGGCGAACAATTGCAGCGCGAGTGCGCACGCTATCCGGAAACCCACAACCTGGTGACCCGCATCCGCGGCGGCGAATTTGCCGTGCTGGCGCCGGGGCTGGTGCACGAAGAGGCGCTGCAACTGGCGCAGAACCTGGAGAAGGCACTGGCCAGCCTGCACGCCACGGGCGCCACCGATGTGGCCTCGGTGGCCTCCATCGGCCTGGTGCCCTTCGCCCATGGCGACTCGCCCCAGGCGGTGCTGAGCCTGGGCGACCAGGCCCTGGCCCAGGCCGAAGCTCAGGGCGACTCGAGCTGGGCCTGCCTGGACCATGGCGCGGCGGCCAGCATCGGCGACGATCATCACGCCTGGCATACCCTGCTGGACAGGGCCCTGAGCCAGCAGCGCTTCGAGCTGTACTTCCAGCCGGTGGTCGCGACCCGGGACACCGCGCTGGTGCTGCATTACAAGGTGCTGTCACGGCTGCTCGACGAACAGGGCCAGACCATCGCCGCCGGGCGCTTCCTGCCGTGGCTGGAGCGCTTTGGCTGGACCGCGCGCCTGGACCTGCTGATGCTCGAACAGGTGGTCGAACAGATGACCGGGCACCAGGACTCCCTGGCGCTGAACCTGTCGGCCGCGACCCTGGCCGATCCCCAGGCCTTGAACAAGGTGTTCGAGATTCTGCGCCAGCACGCCAACCTGGGCACGCGCCTGACTCTGGAGATCGGTGAAGAGCAGCTGCCTGAACAGGCGCTGCTCGAGCAACTGACCCGGCGCCTGCGCGAGCTGGGCTTCTCCCTGAGCCTGCAACGCTTCGGTGGGCGTTTCAGCATGATCGGCAACCTGGCGCGCCTGGGCCTGGCTTACCTGAAGATCGACGGCAGCTACATCCGCGACATCGATCAGGAAAGCGACAAGCGCCTGTTTATCGAAGCGATCCAGCGCGCCGCCCACAGCATCGACCTGCCGCTGATCGCCGAGCGGGTGGAAACCGAAGGGGAATTGCGGGTGATCCGCGAGATGGGCCTGTACGGCGTCCAGGGCCGCCTGTTCGGCGAACCCGCGCCCTGGCGTTGAATTGACGACAGCGCCGGCCCGCCGGCTCCCGCAGTAGAGGCGGGAGCCGGCGGGCCGGTGCGTTTCAGATCAGGCCGGTTTCGTCGTCGTTGATCAGATGGCTCAAGCCACCCAGGGCTTCACGCGCGTGGCTCCGGTCCAGCAGCTTGGCCTGGGCCGCCGCCGGCAGGTCGGTGATGCGGATCACCCCCTTGCTGGTCAGCACCTGGATCAGGTCGTCGAGGACCCGGATCATCTCCAGGTCGCTCTGCTTGAGCTGTTTGAGGCTGACTTCCACCACTTCGTTGGCGTACCACTCCTGGACCTCATGGTGGTCGGCCGCCAGCGTTTCCGTGGCCTCGGCGTAAGGCGCGGGTTCCACGCGAACCAGCTTGCCCTGTGCATCGCGTTGCACGTAGAACATGAGAAATCCCTCGAAATATGGTCCGGCATCAGGCTGTCGGTGGCATAGACCACCGCGCGCGTTGCTCGCGAGTATGCAGCCAAAGCGGCGCAACCGTCACGACCGCAAGCACCGGCCACCCGGGACGGGTGGCCGGGAGGCCGTGGATCAGCTGTTGTTGTGGTCGATCTTGATGGTCGGGTCGCTGCCGGCAATCAGCGAGCTGATGCTGGTGTTGGACCAGTTGTTGCCTTCGAGCTTGATCGTCACGTCCGCGTTGGCGATGCCACCGGCCGCGTTGAGCTTGCCTTCGGAGCTGACCTGCAGGGTCGAGGTGCCGTCCACCGTGGTGATCTTCAGGAAGTTGTCGATGGTGCTGGCGCTCTCGCCCTGCAACAGATCCCGCAGGTCGATACGGTCGCCTTCGCCGGCCTTGAAGTCCTTGATCACATCGTTGCCGGTGTCGCCCGCCTTCCAGACGAAGGTGTCGGCACCCGAACCACCGATCAGGATGTCATTGCCCGAGCCACCGATCAGCGTGTCGTTGCCGGTACCGCCCAGCAGGATGTCGTTGCCCTTGCCACCGTCGAGCAGGTCGTTGCCGCCCTGGCCGAAGATGATGTCGTTGCCGGCACCACCCAGCAGCGTGTCATTGCCGTCATGGGCCCCGGAGACATCGAAATCGGTGTAGTGCTCGGTGATGTACTGGTGCACGTTGGCGGTGGTGACGCTGCTCGCGGCCACGCCGGTCTTTTGCGCCACGAAGGCCTGCATGGCCTGGTAGCCCTCGCCGGCGATGCCGTTGAAGCTCACCAGGTCGCCGAACAGGATGTCGTTGCCATTGCCGCCATTGACGGTATCGGCCCCCGGCAGCGTCGCCTCGGTGTGGCCGAGGATGGCGTTGGCCAGGTCCGACGGGTCGATGTTGGTCTGTGGCTTGCCATCGGTGTCGTAGGGCTTCAGGTCGTTGAGCTTGATGTCGTTGTTCAGGCCGATCGCTTCCACCTGCGACAGATTGCTCAGCAGGGCGAAGCCGCTGTTGGAGTTGTTGGTAGTGGCACTATCGGTGTCGTAGCCCAGGCCGTTCAGGTTGGAGAGCTCATAGGTGCCGTCGCCCTGGGCGTGCAGGGTGCCGGCGTTGTAGCTGGACCAGCTACCCCAGGCCTGGGTCCATACCGTGACGCTGCCGCTGCTGTTGATGTCGATCAGGTGCGTGCTGTCCGGTTGCAGCCGAACGGTATCGCCCAACTTATAGTTGCTGGTGGTGATCACGCTATCGAGCCGGGTGCTGCCGTACAGGATCGGGTTGGTCTGCTCGCCGGACTGGTAGTACGTCGGTTTGCCGTCGGTGATGAAGTACGTCAGGTTGGTCGCGTTGGTATTGCCGGTGGCCGCGCCGCTCTGGAAGAAGTTGGCCGTGGTCTTGAACACGTCTTCGTAGTTGGTGCCGCCGCCGGACGCCATGGAGTCCAGGACCGCCTTGAGCTGGGTCAGGGCGTTCGGGTCGTTCAGGTTCACCGAGACCTGCTTGTTGACCTGGGTATCGAAGTCCGCCAGGAAGATATTCACGGTGCCCGAGGTGCTGCTGCCCAGGCTGTTCTTCAGGGTGTTGAACACCGTGGTCAGCGAGTTCTTGGCGGCCTGGAGCGAGGAGGCGCTCATGCTGCCGGAGCTGTCGACCATGAATGCGATGTTGTAGTTCTTGCCCTGCACCACGTTCAGGCCGCCGATGTCGGCGACCATGATGTCGTTGCCGTCGGTGCCGACGAAGTTGTCGTCGTTCGCCGTGGCGACGCTGGCGTTGTAGGTCGCCGGGTACACGGTGACCGGGATTTGCGCCGTGGTGCTGGCCGAGCCGCCCAGGGACTCGGTGGACGTCGAGGTCACGGTCAGGTTGAACGAACCGTTGTAGTACGGCGGCGGAGTGATTGTCAGCGTGCCCAGGTTCCAGCCGGTGACATTGGCTTCGCTGACGCTGCTGCCGGCGGTGAAGGTGTGGCCGGCGCCATCGCTGAGCACCGAGCCTGCCGGAATGCCGCCGATCTTCACGCTCAGGCTTTCCGAGCCGTCGGTATCGGTCAGGGCGGTGGTGATCTTGGTCAGCTTGACGCTGCCGCCTTCGGCGCCTTCGTTGAGCTTGTAGCCGTCGTAGTAGCCTTCGCCGTTGCTGCCGTGCAGCTCGGAGAGGGTCACGCCGGCGTTGTTCAACGCGGTTTCGTTCGGGTACATCGGAATGTTGGCGTTGCTCAGGTCGACCGGCGTGCTGCCATTGACCGACAGATTGACGTCATAGCTGCCCGGGCCGCTCTGGTTGGCGTGGTAGATGTCCAGGGTGTAGTAGCCGCTGGTGGTCGGGGTGAACGAACCGCTGATGCCGCCACCCGAGCCCCAGAGCGCGGTAGCCACGTTCTTGCCGCCGATGGTGATCAGCAGGCTGTCGTCGCCGGTACCGCTGAAGCTGTAGGTCTTGCCGGCTTCCAGGTAGATCAGGCCGGAAGTCTTCGAGCCGCTGCCGCCCGGGACGCTGGCGTCGGACTGGGCATTGGTCACCGTGGTGCTGCTGGTCGGGTTGCCGGATTTGTCGAAGACCGCTTTCAGCGCATCGCCGGTGATGCCGTTGCCGTTGGTGCCCAGGCCGCTGAGGCTGGTCCAGGACTCCTTGAGCAGGCCGATGGAGTTCACGTTGTTGCTGGCCACGTTCAGGGTCGGCGCGTCGGCCACCGGGGTGATGTCGATCTTCACCGTGCCGGTGTTGCCCAGCGCCTGGCCGTCGGTGGGCTGGAACTTGATCTGCGCGTAGTCGGCCTGCTGGTTGCCCACGCCGCTGCCGTTGTAGCCGTCGACGCCCGATTCGTTGGCGTCCGGGACGAAGCGCAGCTTGCCGGCGTCGATATCGGCCTTGCTGAAGGTCTGGTTGTTGGCCACATCCTTCCAGGTCGAGCCGTCGAGGTACTGCAGCTTGCCGTCGCCCGGCAGCTGGGTGATTTTCACGCCCAGGCTGGCCGCCGGGCTGTCGACGTCGCTGACGCCGAAAGTGGCCCAGTTCAGGGTCAGGGCGGTGTCCTCGGTGCCGGTCACGGCGCCGCCGGTGGCCACTGGCGCGTCGTTCACCGCGACCACGTTGACCGTGGTGGTGGCGACGTTGGAGTAGTTGCTGCCATCGGTCACGGTCACGGTGATGATCCGCGGCGTGGTGCTCGGGTCCTCACTGCTGTTGGTGAAGGTGATGTTCTTGATCTGCTGCATGTAGTCGGCCAGCGTCGCATTGCCGGTCAGGGTCAGGGTGATGGTCCCCGCCTGGCTGTTGGCATTGATGCTGATGCCGTTGACGCTGTTGCCCAGGTTCAGCGCATCGCCCGGCTGACGGTTGGTCAGCACGATGGTGGCGCCGGTCAGCATGGTGCTGTCCGGGTCGGTGATGCTCAGGTCGGTGTCGGCGATCGACACGCCCGCGCCCGGGGTGTTCTCGGTGAAGGTCACCTTGTAGTCGGCCCCGGTGGCGCCGCTGGAGTTGTTGGCGTCCAGGTCGATCACCGGCGGTGCATCGTTGTCGATGATCGAGGTGGTGACGCTGCCGTTGGTGCCGCTGACCACCAGGCTCTCGAAGTTGCCGCCGCTGGCCGAGTCGATCTTGACCACGAAGTTTTCCGTGCCCTCGGTGATCTTGTCGTCGATGGTGGCGACGTTGAAGCTGGCGCTGCTGGCGCCGGCCGGGATCTTCACGGTGTAGACGCCGGTGAAGTCCGAGCCGTCGGCGGCGGTGCCGCTGTAGCTGATCTTCAGAGTGACTTCGGTCTGCGCCGGGTTGGTCAGGCTGACGGTGTAGGTCGCGGTCTGGCCTTCGGTGACCGAGGTGCTGCCGTTGATGCTCACGGTGGTCGTGTTGATGGTGTCGGTGACGTTGGTCACCGCCGGCGTGGTGTTCGGCACCAGGTTTTCGAAGTTGCCGCCGGTGGTCGCGGTGATGCGGGCGCTGACGTTGCCGGCGTCGATGTACACATCGTCGCCTGGCGCGGCCACGGTCACGCTGCCGCTGGTGGCGCCAGCGGCGATGTTGATCACCGCGCCGTTGCTCAGGGTCACGGTCATCGCCGTGCCGGCGGCGTTGGTCAGGGTGGCGGTGTAGACGATCGAACCGCCTTCGGCCACGGTGCTGGTGGCGCTGAGCGACAGGCTGGTGGTGTCCGGCGTATCGGTCACGGTGGTGCTGACCGGCGTCTTGTCGGCCACCAGGTTCTCGAAGTTGCCGCCGCTGACGTTGCTGATCGAGTTGCTCAGCGGCGTATGGCCAACCAGGACATCGTTCGGTGCGGTGATGCTCA
The DNA here is from genome assembly GCF_050280705.1 of Pseudomonas sp. NPDC089530. NCBI lineage: Bacteria > Pseudomonadati > Pseudomonadota > Gammaproteobacteria > Pseudomonadales > Pseudomonadaceae > Pseudomonas > Pseudomonas sp. NPDC089530. Next base: position 23,621 of record NZ_JBNNVU010000006.1, read on the forward strand.
CCGAGCCAGTGGTCTGGCCGACCGCGATGGTGATCTTCTCGCCATTGGCCAGGGTCACGACTACCGGTGAACCGGTGACCGGCGAGGTCACGGTGGCGGTGTAGGTCACGGTTCCGCCTTCCGCGGCCGACGGCGTGGCTTTCAGGCTGACGGTCGAAGTGTCGATGGTGTCGGTGACGTTGGTCACGGCCGGGGCGGTGCTGGTGACCAGGTTCTCGAAGTTGCCGCCGGTGGCGGTACTGATCGTGGCTTGCACGGTGCCGGCGTCTTTGTAGACGTCGTCTGCTGGGGCGGCCACGGTCACGGAGCCGGTGGTTTTGCCAGCGTCGATGGTGATTACCGCGCCGTTGCTCAGGGTCACGGTGACAGGCGTGCCCGCCGCATTGGTCAGGGTTGCGGTGTAAACGATGGAACCGCCTTCGGCCACAGTGTTGGTGGCGCTGAGCGTCAGGTTGGTGGTGTCCGGAGTGTCGGTGACGGTAGTGTCGGCAGGCTTGCTGTCGACCGCCAGTTTCTCGTAGTTGCCGCCGGTGGCGTCCTTGATGGTGGTGCTCAGGGAGCTGCCGCCAGCGAGGGCATCGTTAGGGGCTACGAAATTCACAGTGCCACTGCTGGCGCCGACCGGAATGGTGATGGTCTGGCCGTTGGACAGGGTCACGACCACTGGCGAACCGGTCACCGGAGCGGTGACGGAGGCGGTGTACACCACGATGCCGCCTTCGGCCACGGATGGAGTCGCGGTCAGCGAGACGGTGCTGGTGTCGATGGTATCGGTGACGTTGGTCACGGCCGGAGTCGTGCTGGTGACCAGGTTCTCGAAATTGCCGCCGGTGGCGGTCTTGATCGTGGCCTCTACGGTGCCGGCGTCTTTGTAGACGTCGTCGGCTGGTGCCGCGACAGTCACGGAACCGGTGGTTGCGCCAGCCGCGATGGTGATTACGGCACCGTTGCTCAGAGTCACGGTTACCGGAGTGCCGGCAGCGTTGGTCAAGGTTGCGGTGTAAACGATGGAGCCGCCTTCGGCCACAGTGTTGGTGGCGCTCAGGGACAGGTTGGTGGTGTCCGGAGTGTCGGTGACGGTGGTGTCGGCAGGCTTGCTGTCGACGGCCAGTTTCTCGTAGTTGCCGCCGGTGGCGTCCTTGATGGTGGTGCTCAGGGAGCTACCGCCAGCCAGGGCATCGTTTGGCGCTACGAAATTCACAGTGCCGCTGCTGGCGCCGACCGGGATGGTGATGGTCTGGCCATTCGACAGAGTGACCACCAGCGGTGCGCCAGTGACCGGAGCGGTGACGGACGCGGTGTAAACCACGATGCCGCCTTCAGCCACGGACGGAGTCGCGGTCAGCGAGACGGTGCTGGTATCGATGGTGTCGGTGACATCGGTGACAGCTGGGGTGGTATTCGGAACCAGGTTCTCGAAATTGCCGCCAGTCGCGTCCTTGATGCTGACCTCAACTTTGCCGGCGTCTTTGTAGACGTCATCGGCAGGCGCAGCGACGGTCACGGAGCCAGTGGTTGCACCGGCAGCGATGGTGATTACTGCGCCGTTGCTCAGGGTCACGGTCACTGGCGTGCCCGCGGCGTTGGTCAGGGTTGCGGTGTAAACAATCGAGCCGCCCTCGGCGACAGTCTCGGTCGCGCTGAGGGTCAGGGACGTAGTGTCCGGAGTGTCAGTGACAGTGGTGTCCGCCGGCTTGCTATCAACATCCAGCTTCTCGTAATTGCCGCCGGTGGCGCCGGTGATGGTGGTGCTCAGGGAGCTGCCACCCGCCAGGGCGTCGTTCGGCGCGGTGAAGTTCACAGTGCCGGACGATTCACCGACCGGAATAGTGATGGTCTGGCCGTTGGACAGGGTGACGACCAGCGGCGCACCGGTGACTGGAGCAGTCACGGACGCGGTGTACACCACGATGCCACCTTCTGCCACGGACGGAGTCGCGGTCAGCGAAACAGTCGAGGTGTCGATGGTATCGGTGACATCGGTCACCGCCGGAGTAGTGTTCGGCACCAGGTTCTCGAAGTTACCGCCAGTCGCGTCCTTGATGCTGACTTCGACCTTGCCTGCATCCTTGTACACATCGTCAGCCGGAGCCGCGACGGTCACGGAGCCGGTAGTAGCACCCGCTGCAATGGTGATGACCGCGCCATTGCTCAAGGTCACGGTCACCGGAGTGCCCGCTGCGTTGGTCAGAGTCGCGGTGTAAACGATCGAGCCGCCCTCGGCGACAGTCTCGGTCGCGCTGAGGGTCAGGTTGGTGGTGTCTGGAGTGTCGGTAACCGTAGTGTCAGCCGGCTTGCTGTCGACATCGAGTTTCTCGTAGTTGCCGCCTGTCGCACCAGTAATGGTGGTGCTCAAGGAGCTGCCGCCGGCGAGGGCATCGTTCGGCGCGGTGAAGTTCACGGTGCCAGAGGACTCACCCACCGGGATGGTGATGGTCTGGCCATTGGACAGGGTGACGACCAGCGGTGCACCAGTAACCGGAGCAGTGACAGACGCGGTGTAAACCACTATGCCGCCTTCGGCCACAGACGGAGTAGCCGTCAGGCTGACAGTCGAGGTGTCGATGGTGTCAGTGACATCGGTGACGGCTGGGGTAGTGCTTGGTACCAGGTTTTCAAAGTTGCCGCCGGTAGCGTCCTTGATGGTCGCTTCGACTTTTCCGGCGTCCTTGTAGACATCATCGGCCGGCGCGGCGACGGTGACGGAGCCCGTGGTCGCACCTGCAGCGATGGTGATTACCGCGCCGTTCGACAGCGTAACGGTGACTGGCGTGCCCGCAGCGTTGGTCAGGGTAGCGGTGTAAACGATCGATCCGCCTTCAGCCACGGTCTCAGTCGCGCTGAGGGTCAGATTGGTCGTATCTGGTGTGTCAGTGACTGTGGTGTCAGCTGGCTTGCTATCAACATCCAGTTTCTCGTAGTTACCGCCGGTGGCGTCCTTGATGGTGGTGCTCAGGGAGCTACCGCCGGCCAGGGCGTCGTTAGGGGCAACAAAGTTCACGGTGCCGCTGCTGGCGCCAACCGGGATGGTGATGGTCTGGCCATTCGACAGAGTGACCACCAGCGGTGCGCCAGTGACCGGAGCGGTGACGGACGCGGTGTAAACCACTATGCCGCCTTCAGCCACGGACGGAGTCGCCGTCAGGCTGACAGTCGAGGTATCGATAGTGTCAGTGACATCGGTGACGGCTGGGGTGGTGTTTGGCACCAGGTTCTCGAAATTACCGCCAGTCGCGTCCTTGATGCTGACTTCGACTTTGCCGGCGTCCTTGTAGACGTCATCGGCCGGTGCGGCCACGGTGACGGAACCCGTAGTCGCGCCTGCTGCGATGGTGATCACCGCACCGTTCGACAGGGTCACGGTGACAGGAGTGCCAGCGGCATTGGTCAGGGTTGCGGTGTAAACGATCGAACCGCCTTCAGCCACAGTATCAGTGGCGCTGAGGGTCAGGTTGGTGGTGTCCGGGGTATCGGTAACGGTGGTGTCGGCAGGCTTGCTGTCGACATCCAGCTTCTCGTAGTTGCCACCAGTGGCTCCCGTGATGGTGGTGCTTAGGGAGCTACCGCCGGCCAGGGCATCGTTCGGTGCTGTGAAGTTTACGGTAGCGGACGACTCACCGACTGGGATGGTGATGGTCTGACCGTTGGACAGGGTCACAACCAGCGGCGCACCGGTAACCGGAGCGGTCACGGACGCGGTGTACACCACGATGCCGCCTTCGGCCACGGATGGGGTAGCGGTCAACGAAACAGTCGAGGTGTCGATGGTATCGGTGACATCGGTCACCGCCGGAGTAGTGCTCGGTACCAGGTTTTCAAAGTTGCCGCCGGTGGCGTCCTTGATACTGACTTCAACCTTACTTGCATCCTTGTACACATCGTCGGCTGGCGCTGCGACGGTGACGGAACCAGTGGTCGCGCCTGCTGCGATGGTGATTACTGCGCCATTGCTCAGGGTCACGGTCACTGGCGTACCGGCCGCATTGGTCAGGGTCGCGGTGTAAACGATCGATCCACCCTCAGCGACAGTATCGGTCGCGCTCAGGGTCAGATTAGTGGTGTCAGGCGTATCGGTGACGGTGGTGTCAGCCGGTTTGCCATCGACATCCAGTTTCTCGTAGTTACCGCCGGTGGCGTCCTTGATGGTGACGCTCAGCGAGCTGCCACCGGCCAGGGCATCGTTTGGTGCTGTGAAGTTCACAGTACCGCTGCTGGCGCCGACCGGGATGGTGATGGTCTGACCGTTGGAAAGAGTGACAACCAACGGTGCGCCGGTAACTGGAGCAGTGACGGACGCGGTATAAACCACAACACCGCCCTCCGCGACGCTAGGCGTCGCGGTCAAGCTGACAGTCGAGGTATCGATGGTATCGGTCACATCGGTGACCGCTGGGGTAGTGCTAGGCACCAGGTTTTCGAAATTACCGCCAGTCGCATCCTTGATGCTGACCTCAACCTTGCCGGCGTCTTTGTAGACGTCATCGGCCGGTGCCGCCACGGTCACGGAACCGGTGGTTGCACCAGCAGCGATGGTGATGACGGCGCCATTCGACAGGGTCACGGTCACTGGAGTGCCCGCAGCATTGGTCAGAGTGGCGGTGTAAACAATGGAGCCGCCTTCGGCCACAGTGTCGGTCGCTGTCAGGCTGAGCGTTGTAGTGTCTGGCGTGTCGGTGACTGTGGTGTCGGCAGGTTTGCTGTCGACATCGAGTTTTTCGTAGTTACCACCGGTAGCGCCAGTGATGGTAGTGCTCAGCGAGCTGCCACCGGCCAGGGCGTCATTTGGCGCGGTGAAGTTCACGGTGCCGGAAGACTCGCCCACTGGAATAGTGATGGTCTGGCCATTCGACAGGGTGACAACCAGCGGCGCGCCGGTGACCGGGGCAGTCACGGAGGCGGTGTAAACCACAACACCACCCTCAGCGACGCTAGGCGTAGCCGTCAGGCTGACGGTCGAAGTGTCGATAGTGTCGGTGACATCGGTGACGGCCGGCGTAGTGCTCGGCACCAGATTCTCGAAGTTACCGCCAGTCGCGTCCTTGATGCTGACTTCGACTTTGCCGGCGTCCTTGTAGACGTCATCGGCAGGCGCCGCGACGGTCACGGAGCCCGTGGTCGCACCTGCAGCGATGGTGATTACCGCACCGTTCGACAGCGTAACGGTGACTGGCGTGCCAGCAGCGTTGGTCAGGGTGGCGGTGTAAACGATCGAACCGCCCTCGGCGACAGTATCGGTCGCGCTCAGGGTCAGATTAGTGGTGTCAGGCGTGTCGGTAACTGTGGTGTCAGCTGGTTTGCTATCGACGTCGAGTTTCTCGTAGTTGCCGCCGGTGGCGTCCTTGATGGTGACGCTCAACGAGCTACCGCCAGCCAACGCATCGTTCGGTGCGGTGAAGTTCACGGTACCGGAAGACTCACCCACTGGGATGGTGATGGTCTGGCCGTTGGACAGGGTCACAACCAGTGGTGCGCCAGTGACTGGAGCGGTGACGGACGCGGTGTAAACCACGATGCCACCTTCTGCCACAGATGGAGTCGCGGTCAGCGAGACAGTCGAGGTATCGATGGTGTCGGTGACATCGGTGACAGCTGGGGTGGTGTTCGGAACGAGGTTCTCGAAGTTACCGCCAGTCGCGTCCTTGATGCTGACTTCGACCTTGCCAGCATCTTTGTAGACGTCGTCGGCAGGCGCGGCGACGGTGACGGAGCCAGTGGTGGCACCCGCAGCGATGGTAATTACCGCGCCATTGCTCAAGGTCACAGTCACCGGGGTGCCCGCGGCATTGGTCAGGGTCGCGGTGTAAACGATCGAACCGCCTTCAGCCACTGTGTCGGTCGCAGTCAGCGTCAGGGACGTGGTGTCCGGGGTATCGGTAACGGTGGTGTCAGCCGGCTTGCTGTCGACATCCAGCTTCTCGTAGTTGCCGCCGGTGGCGTCCTTGATGGTGACGCTTAACGAGCTACCGCCAGCCAAGGCATCGTTCGGCGCTGTGAAGTTCACGGTGCCGGACGATTCACCGACCGGAATGGTAATGGTCTGGCCATTCGACAGGGTGACCACCAGCGGCGCGCCGGTGACCGGGGCGGTCACGGAGGCGGTGTAAACCACAACACCACCCTCAGCGACGCTAGGCGTAGCGGTCAGGCTGACGGTCGAGGTGTCGATGGTGTCGGTCACGTCAGTGACAGCCGGCGTGGTGTTCGGCACCAGGTTTTCGAAGTTACCGCCAGTGGCGTCCTTGATGCTGACTTCGACCTTGCCGGCATCCTTGTACACATCGTCAGCTGGCGCCGCGACAGTCACGGACCCTGTAGTCGCGCCGGCGGCGATGGTAATCACCGCACCGTTGCTCAAGGTCACGGTCACTGGAGTGCCCGCAGCATTGGTCAGGGTCGCGGTGTAAACGATCGATCCGCCTTCAGCCACGGTATCGGTCGCGCTGAGGGTCAGGTTGGTGGTGTCAGGCGTATCGGTAACGGTGGTGTCAGCTGGTTTGCTATCGACATCCAGCTTTTCGTAGTTGCCGCCGGTGGCGTCCTTGATGGTGACGCTCAACGAGCTACCGCCAGCCAGGGCATCGTTCGGCGCGGTGAAGTTCACGGTAGCGGACGATTCACCGACCGGGATGGTGATGGTCTGGCCATTCGACAGAGTGACCACCAGCGGTGCGCCAGTGACCGGAGCGGTAACGGACGCGGTGTATACCACGATGCCGCCTTCAGCCACGGACGGAGTCGCCGTCAGCGACACAGTCGAGGTGTCGATGGTGTCAGTGACATCGGTGACGGCTGGGGTGGTGCTTGGCACCAGGTTCTCGAAATTACCGCCAGTCGCGTCTTTGATGCTGACTTCGACTTTGCCGGCGTCTTTGTACACATCATCGGCCGGCGCGGCGACGGTGACAGAACCGGTAGTTGCACCAGCAGCAATGGTGATCACCGCACCGTTCGACAGAGTCACGGTGACTGGCGTGCCAGCCGCGTTAGTCAGGGTCGCGGTGTAAACAATGGAGCCACCTTCGGCCACAGTGTCGGTCGCTGTCAGGCTGAGCGTTGTAGTGTCTGGTGTGTCGGTGACTGTGGTGTCGGCAGGTTTGCTGTCGACATCCAGCTTCTCGTAGTTGCCACCCGTCGCACCGGTGATGGTGGTGCTCAGGGAACTACCGCCAGCCAAGGCATCGTTCGGCGCGGTGAAGTTCACGGTACCGGAAGACTCACCGACCGGGATGGTGATGGTCTGGCCATTCGACAGAGTGACCACCAGTGGTGCGCCAGTGACCGGAGCGGTGACGGACGCGGTGTAAACCACGATTCCGCCTTCAGCCACGGACGGAGTCGCGGTCAGCGAGACAGTCGAGGTATCGATAGTGTCAGTGACATCGGTGACGGCCGGCGTAGTGCTCGGCACCAGGTTCTCGAAGTTACCGCCGGTCGCATCCTTGATGCTGACCTCAACCTTGCCGGCATCTTTGTACACGTCGTCAGCTGGTGCGGCGACGGTGACGGAACCAGTGGTCGCACCGGCTGCGATGGTAATGACGGCACCGTTCGACAGCGTCACGGTGACCGGCGTGCCTGCCGCATTGGTCAGAGTGGCGGTGTAAACGATGGAACCGCCTTCAGCCACGGTGTCAGTCGCTGTCAGGCTGAGCGTTGTAGTGTCCGGGGTATCAGTAACGGTGGTGTCGGCAGGCTTGCCATCGACATCCAGCTTCTCGTAGTTGCCACCTGTCGCACCGGTAATGGTCGCGCTCAGGGAGCTGCCGCCGGCCAGGGCGTCGTTTGGTGCGGTGAAGTTCACTGTCGCGGACGACTCACCCACCGGAATGGTGATGGTCTGGCCGTTGGACAGGGTCACAACCAGCGGTGCGCCAGTAACCGGAGCAGTGACGGAGGCGGTGTAAACCACGATGCCGCCTTCAGCCACAGACGGTGTGGCGGTCAGCGAGACGGTGCTGGTGTCGATGGTGTCGGTGACATCGGTCACCGCTGGGGTGGTGCTCGGCACCAGGTTCTCGAAGTTACCGCCAGTCGCGTCCTTGATGCTGACTTCGACTTTGCCGGCGTCTTTGTACACGTCGTCAGCTGGTGCGGCGACGGTGACAGAACCGGTGGTTGCACCAGCAGCGATCGTAATTACCGCGCCGTTGCTCAAGGTCACGGTCACCGGAGTACCGGCAGCATTGGTCAGCGTGGCGGTGTAAACAATGGAGCCGCCTTCGGCCACAGTGTCGGTCGCTGTCAGGCTGAGCGTTGTAGTGTCTGGTGTGTCGGTGACTGTGGTGTCGGCAGGTTTGCTATCGACATCCAGCTTCTCGTAGTTGCCGCCTGTCGCACCGGTAATGGTCGCGCTCAGCGAGCTGCCGCCGGCCAGGGCGTCGTTTGGTGCGGTGAAGTTCACTGTCGCGGACGACTCACCCACCGGAATAGTGATGGTCTGGCCGTTCGACAAGGTGACCACCAGCGGCGCACCGGTCACTGGAGCAGTCACGGACGCGGTGTAAACCACGATGCCGCCTTCGGCTACAGACGGAGTCGCGGTCAGGCTGACCGTCGAGGTGTCGATAGTGTCAGTGACATCGGTGACGACCGGGGTAGTGCTTGGCACCAGGTTCTCGAAATTACCGCCAGTCGCATCCTTGATGCTGACTTCGACTTTGCCGGCGTCTTTGTAGACGTCGTCAGCTGGTGCGGCGACGGTGATAGAACCGGTGGTCGCACCCGCAGCGATGGTAATGACCGCGCCATTGCTCAAGGTCACGGTCACCGGAGTGCCCGCAGCATTGGTCAGCGTGGCGGTGTAAACGATCGAGCCACCTTCAGCGACGGTGTCAGTCGCTGTCAGGCTGAGCGTTGTAGTGTCCGGGGTATCAGTAACGGTGGTGTCGGCAGGCTTGCCATCGACATCCAGCTTCTCGTAGTTGCCACCTGTCGCACCGGTAATGGTCGCGCTCAGAGAGCTGCCGCCCGCCAGGGCATCGTTTGGCGCCGTAATATTGACGCTACCGGAAGACTCGCCCACCGGGATGGTGATGGCCTGGCCATTGGACAGGGTGACGACCAGCGGCGAGCCGGTAACCGGAGCGGTGACGGACGCGGTGTACACCACGGTGCCGCCTTCGGCCACGGATGGCGTGGCGGTCAGCGATACGGTGCTGGTGTCGATGGTGTCGGTGATATCGGTCACCGCCGGGGTGGTGCTCGGCACCAGGTTCTCGAAGTTGCCGCCGCTGGCGTCCTTGATGGTCGCTTCGACCTTGCCGGCGTCCTTGTAGACGTCATCGGCAGGCGCGGCAACGTTGACCGAACCACTGGTGGCGCCGGCGGCGATGGTGATCACCGCGCCGTTGCTCAGGGTCACGGTGACCGGCGTGCCGGCCGGGTTGGTCAGGGTGGCGGTGTAGACGATAGTGCCGCCCTCGGCGACCGAACCGCTGGCCGAGAGGGTCAGGCCGGTGTCGTCCACCGAGTCGGTGATGACGGTCTGCGCAGGCGTGGTGTCGGGCGTCAGTTGTTCGAAGTTGCCGCCGGTAGCGCCAGTAATGCTGGTGCTGACGGTGCTGCCGTTGTTGTAGACATCGTTGGGCGGCGTATCGACGACCACGGTGCCGGTGGTTTTACCGGCTTCGATAACGATGGTCGAACCGTTGGACAGGGTCACGGTGACCGGGGTCTGCGCCGGGTTGGTCAGGGTCGCGGTGTAGGTGATCTGGCCGCCTTCGACCACGGTGCCGGTGGCGGTCAGGCTCAGGCCGGTGTTGTCCACCGAGTCGGTAATAAGGGTCTGTGCCGGCGTGGTGCTCGGTACCAGGTTCTCGAAATTGCCGCCGGTAGCGCCAGTAATGGTGGTGCTGACGGTGCTGCCGTTGTTGTAGACATCGTTGGCCGGGGTGTCGACGACCACGGTGCCGGTGGTTTTACCGGCGTCGATGGTGATGGTCGAACCGTTGGACAGGGTCACGGTGACCGGGGTCTGCGCCGGGTTGGTCAGGGTCGCGGTGTAGGTGATCTGGCCGCCTTCGACCACGGTGCCGGTGGCCGACAGGGTCAGGCCGGTGGCATCCGGCGAGTCGGTGATGGTGGTCACCGCTGGCGTGGTGTTCGGCACCAGGTTCTCGAAGTTGCCGCCGGTGGTGCCGGTAATGCTGGTGCTGACGGTGCTGCCGTTGTTGTAGACATCGTTGGCCGCGGTATCGACGACCACGGTGCCTGTGGTCTTGCCGGCGTCGATGGTGATGATCGAGCCATTGGACAGGGTCACGGTGACCGGGGTCTGTGCCGGGTTGGTCAGGGTCGCGGTGTAGGTGATCTGGCCGCCTTCGACCACGGTGCCGGTGGCGGTCAGGCTCAGGCCGGTGGTGTCCACCGAGTCAGTGATGGTGGTCACCGCTGGCGTGGTGTTCGGTACCAGGTTCTCGAAGTTGCCGCCGGTAGCGCCAGTAATGGTGGTGCTGACGGTACTGCCGTTGTTGTAGACGTCATTGGGTGGCGTATTGACCACCACGGTGCCGATGGTCTGGCCGGCGTCGATGGTGATGGTCGAGCCATTGGACAGGGTCACGGTGACCGGGGTCTGGGCCGGGTTGGTCAGGGTCGCGGTATAGGTGATCTGGCCACCCTCGGTCACGCCGGTGTCCGCGGTCAGGGTCACGGTGGTGGTGTCCACCGTGTCCGTGACCTGGGTGACGGCTGGCGTCGGGTCGACAGTCACGACCAGGCCACCGCCGCCGGTGGTGCCGGTGACGCCCACGCTGATCTGTTTCGGGTCGTTGTAGACGGTGTCGTTCGGTGCCAGCGGAACGTTGATGGTGCCGGTCAGTTGCCCGGCCGGAATCACGATCACCGAGCCGTTGGACAAGGTGATGGTCAGGCCGGTCAGGGGGGCCTGGGTCAGGGTCGCGGTGTACACCAGCACGCCGCCGGCTTCGGTGATGGTCGGGGTCGCGCTCAGGGTCAGGGTCGCGCCGCGCAGCACCTCGGCCGTGCCGTTGTTGCCATTGTTGGTCAGCGCGCCGGTGGTGTCTTGCGCTACGGTTCCCGCCGCACCGAGGCCCGCGGTCGGGAAGCCGATGGTCGGGTCGACCCGGCCCGCCGTGGCATCGAGCATCACGAAGCTGTGGCCGCCGCCGGCAGCGCCGCCAGTACCTGCGGCGCTCGGACCGGCCGCGGTGGCTTCCAGGTCGGTGGTCGGGTCGGCGCCGGCGGCGATCGCCTGCTGCAGTTCGGCGACCGATGGCGCGGCTTGCGCGGCGGCTTCGGTCACGTCGGTGCTGGAGTCCGGAGCGCTGGCGCTCCACTGCGTGTCGCGGCCCAGGTCGAGGACCCGGCCATCGGCCAGTTCCAGGCTGACGGCCCCCGCCAGGCCGGTGTCGACCTGGTCGCCTACATACAGACGATCGCCCTCAACGAGTACACGGCGGACCCCTTCGGGGGATACGACGAAAACTTGGCCGACAATGCTTTTGACGGTGGCAACAACACTGCTCATTGAGGATTCTCCGGGGGGTACCGTTCAGTAGGCTTCCATGTTCCTGACGGGCATACATACGCCGGCGCAGTCTGGACGTTCAGAGTGTAGAAACACGTGCTTTTGACGCGAAAACATGTCAATATTTTGGCTATATTTTTTTGCTATTAAGCATATGCCAAACTATTGACCTTCTGTGTGCCATCCTAAACAATCGTCAAGGTAATGTCACATTGATATTTGTCCGGTGACCTGTCTAAAAGTGTGTGACCCAGTTCTTGTTTTGAACTTTCCGATATACGGTCATGCAGGTTGCCATCATCCGATGCAGCACCTCGTATTGCTGTGATTTGGGACAAGAAGTCCAGGGAACCCCCTCTATGCGTCCGCAGTTGTTCAAAGCCTTACCCTTCGTTCTCGCCAGCAGTTTCGTCCAAGCCCAGACCCTGCCTGAAGCCATGCAGAAAGCCCTGGACGTCCACCCGGAAATCCAGGCTGCGGTCAATAGCCGCCTGGCGGCCGACTACCAGCTCAAAGCGGCCAAGGGCGGCTATTTGCCGCGGGTCGACTTGCTGGGTGGCTACGGCCGCGAAGGCACCGACAGCCCGACGACCCGTGCCGGTTCGAGCAACCACTGGGAGACGTTGAACCGCAGCGAGTCAAGTTTACGTCTCCAACAAATGGTTTTTGACGGTTTTGCCACGTCCAGTGAAGTAGGGCGTCAACAAGCCAACGTCAATTCCCGTGCGTACTCGCTGCTGGGCACCTCCGAACGCACCGCGTTGACCGTGGCCCAGGTGTACCTGGACGTGCTGACCCGTCGTGAGTTCGTGCGCCTGGCCGAAGACAACATGCGCAATCACGAGCGCATCTACGATCAGATCCAGCTGCGCACCCAGCGCGGCGTCGGCAGCCGCGCCGACCTCGACCAGGCCGAAGCGCGCATGGCCCAGGCGCGCAACAACCTGATCACCGAACAGACCAACCTGGCCGATGCCCAGACCAACTACCTGAGCGCGGTCGGCCAGATGCCGGACCAGCTGGAACGTCCGGCCGGTTTCATGGCCCTGCTGCCGGCGACCCTCGACGAGGCCCAGCGCCAGATGCTGGAAAACAGCCCGATCCTGCGTTCGGCCGAATCCGACATCGTCGCTGCCGAGAAGCAGTACGACGCCGCCAAGTCGACCTTCTATCCGCGCTTCGATGCCGAGCTGGGACGTACCGCCGACAACAACCTGGACGGGATCAACGGCCACAACAACGAATGGCAGGCCATGCTGCGCATGCGTTTCAACCTGTTCGCCGGCGGCAGCAACAAGGCCGACCTGGAATCCAAGGCCTACCAGTCCAACCAGGCGCTGGATATTCGCAACAACGCCCTGCGTGTTCTGAACGAAGAGCTAGGCTTGGCGTGGAACGCCTTGAACAACGCCAATGCACAGGTGCCGATCGCCCAGCAGTATGTCGACCGCAGCGCCAGTGTCCGCGAGGCGTACCAGAAGCAATTCAGCCTGGGCGAGCGTACTTTGCTCGACTTGCTCGATAGCGAGAATGAACTGTTCACCGCTTCGCGCCGACTGGCCGAAATCAAGAACATTCAGTTATTTACTCAGTATCGAATCAAGGCGACCATGGGCGAGTTGCTCAAGAGCCAGGGAGTGGTCGCCCCCATGGCTTCCGTCGTACAGAACGATGTGAAGCCCAAGGTCCAACTGCCTGGGATGAATTGAGTACATTTCATCCAATTTGACAGTTAAAGAGTGCCGAGCGTGGAATCAGAAGTCAGTCGAGTGCAACTCAGCCATGATCCACGCGGCATGCATGACGACCCGCTGCTGGATGCCCTGCTGACCCTGTGCGCACTGCATCAGAAGCCGGCCAGCGCGGCCATGTTGACCACCGGCCTGCCGTTGCCGTCCCAGCGCCTGAGCGCCGAGCTGCTGCCACGCGCCGCCGCTCGCGCCGGCCTGCAGGGGCGTTTGCTGCGGCGCAAGCTGGAGCAGATCCCCGCCATCGCCATGCCGGCCCTGCTGTTGCTCAAGGACGGCCGCAGCGCCGTCCTGGTCGGCTGGAAGGGCGAGGACCGGGCCCGGCTGCTGCTCAGCGAGAGCGACGGCGGCGAAGTCAGCGTCGACCGCCAGGTGCTGGCCGACGATTACAGCGGGCAAGTGTTCTTCGCCCAGCCGCAACACAAGTTCGACGTCAACCATGGCTCGCTGATTCCCCGGGCGCGCTCCTGGTTCCGCGACACCCTCAAGCGTTCGCGCTGGCTGTACGCCGACGCCATCGCCGCCAGTTTCCTGATCAACATCATCGCCATGGCCGCGCCGCTGTTCGTGATGAACGTCTACGACCGCGTGGTGCCGAACCAGGCGGCCGCGACCCTGTGGGTGCTGGCCATCGGCATCACCGGCGCCTACGTGTTCGACCTGATCCTCAAGAGCCTGCGCAGCCTGTGCCTGGACCTGGCCGGCAAGAAGACCGACCTGATCATCTCGGCCACGCTGTTCGAGCGCATCGTCGGCATGGCCATGAAATACCGGCCGGCGCGGGTCGGCAGCTTTGCCCAGAACATCCACGAGTTCCAGAGCCTGCGCGACTTCCTCGCCTCGCTGACCCTCACCAGCCTGATCGACCTGCCGTTCACCCTGTTGATCTTCCTGGTGATCGCCATCCTCGGCGGGCACCTGGTGTGGATTCCGGTGCTGGCTTTCCCGATCGCCCTGGGCATCGGTTACGCCCTGCAGAAGCCGCTGATCGCGACCATGGAAAAAACCATGGCCCTGGGCGCCGAGCGGCAGTCGAGCCTGATCGAGACCCTGGCCGGGCTGGACGCGGTGAAGGTCAACAACGCCGAGAGCGAGCGCCAGTACCAGTGGGAGCAGACCATCGGCACCCTGGGGCGGCTCGAGCTGCGGGTGAAGATGCTGTCCAGCCTGGCGATGAACATCACCCTGCTGATCCAGCAACTGGCCGGGGTGGTGATGATCGTCTTCGGCGTGTACCAGATCATCGACGGCAACCTGAGCATGGGCGGTCTGATCGCCTGCTACATGCTCAGCGGCCGCGCCCTCAGCCCGCTGGCCTCGCTGTCCGGCCTGCTGACCCGCTACCAGCAGGCGCGGGTGACCATGACCTCGGTCGACCAGATGATGGAACTGCCCCAGGAGCGCAACTTCGACGAGCGCCCCCTGAGCCGCAACGTGCTGCAGGGCGCCATCGAATGCCGGCAACTGAATTTCACCTACCCGGGGCAGCAGAACCCGGCGCTGAAGAACATCAACCTGGTGATCAAGCCGGGCGAGAAGATCGGCATCATCGGCCGCAGCGGTTCGGGCAAGAGCTCCCTGGCCAAGCTGCTGGTGGGCCTGTACGCCCCGGACTCCGGCGCCTTGCTGGTGGACGGCGTGGACATCCGGCAGATCGACGTCAGCGAGCTGCGCCACAACATCGGTTATGTGGCCCAGGACATCCAGCTGCTGGCCGGCACCCTGCGCGACAACCTGACCTCCGGCGCGCGTTACGTCGAAGACGAACTGGTGTTGCAGGCCGCCGAACTGGCCGGCGTGCATGAATTCGCCCGGCTGCATCCGCAGGGTTACGAACTGCAGGTGGGCGAGCGCGGGCAGAACCTGTCCGGCGGTCAGCGGCAGAACGTCGCCCTGGCCCGGGCCCTGCTGCTCAACCCGCCGATCCTGCTGCTCGACGAACCGACCAGCGCCATGGACAACACCGGTGAAGAGCGCTTGAAGCAACGCCTGCAAGCCGTGGTGGAAAGCAAGACCGTGGTCCTGGTCACCCACCGGGCCTCGCTGCTGTCGTTGGTGGATCGCCTGCTGGTGATCGACCGCGGGCAGATCCTGGCCGATGGGCCGAAAGCCGTGGTGATGGAAGCGTTGAAGAAGGGGCAGATCAGTGTTGCTTAAGTCCGATGTAAAAGACTCGATCCTGCGCTACTTCAAAGGCACCGAATCGCTTCACGACCAGCCGCTGCCCGAGGTCAACAAGGCGTTGATCGAAGACGCGCCGCGGGTTATCCGCCTGACCATCTGGGGCATCATCGGCTTCTTCCTGTTCCTGCTGCTGTGGGCCAACTTCGCTGTGATCGACGAAGTGACCAAGGGCGAGGGCAAGGCGATCCCGTCATCCAAGGTGCAGAAAATCCAGAACCTGGAAGGCGGCATCGTCTCCGAACTGTTCGTCAAGGAAGGCGAAATCGTCGAGGCCGGCGCGCCGCTGATCCGCCTGGACGACACGCGCTTCAAATCCAACGTCGGCGAGACCGAGGCCGACCGGCTGTCGATGTTGCTGCGGGTGGAACGCCTGAGCGCGGAGATCGACGACCGGGCGCTGAATTTCCCCGCCGACGCCCTGGAGGCCGCGCCCGGCCAGGCCGCCAGCGAGAAGTCGCTGTACGAAAGCCGCCGCCAGCAGTTGCACGATGAAGTCGGCGGCCTGCAGGAACAACTGATCCAGAAGCAGCAGGAACTGCGCGAGTTCACCTCCAAGCAGGCGCAGTACCGCCAGCAACTGGGCCTGCAGCGCCAGGAAATCAATATGTCCGAGCCGCTGGTGGCCCAGGGCGCGGTGTCGCCGGTGGAAGTGCTGCGGCTCAAGCGCGCCGAAGTCGAAACCCGCGGGCAACTGGACGCCACCACCCTGGCGATCCCCCGTGCCGAATCGGCGATCAAGGAAGTGCAGCGCAAGATCGACGAAACCCGCGGCAAGTTCCGCAGCGAAGCCCTGACCCAGCTCAACGAGGCGCGCACCGAACTGAACAAGGCCAGCGCCACCGGCAAGGCCCTGGAAGACCGGGTCAGCCGGACCCTGGTCACCTCGCCGGTGCGCGGCATCGTCAAGCAACTGATGGTCAACACCATCGGCGGCGTGATCCAGCCGGGCAGCGACATGGTGGAAATCGTGCCGCTGGACGACACCCTGCTGGTGGAAGCGAAGATCCGTCCACAGGACATCGCCTTCCTGCACCCGGGGCAGGAAGCGGTGGTCAAGTTCACCGCCTATGACTACACCATCTACGGCGGCCTGAAGGCCAAGCTGGAACAGATCGGCGCCGATACCATCACCGACGAAGACAAGAAGACCACCTACTACATGATCAAGCTGCGCACCGAGCGCAGCCACTTGGGCAGCGACGAGAAGCCGTTGCTGATCATCCCCGGCATGGTGGCCTCGGTGGACATCATCACCGGCGAGAAGAGCATCCTCAGCTACCTGCTCAAGCCGATCATCCGCGCCCGGGCCGAGGCGTTGCACGAGCGTTGATCCCGTAGCCGCTGCTGGCGGTGGCCTTTACATCGTCATCGCGAGCAAGCTTCGCTCCTACAGGATCTCCACAATCCTGTAGGAGCGAAGCTTGCTCGCGATAGCGTCCGCCCATTCACCGCCATCCCCTCGCCGAATCGCCATATCGTTATTCTCTAACGGTATTTAAAATTCAATTCTTATATCTATAAAGTCAACTCCCTGCGTACCTGCCGACCAATCGGCGCGCCGCACGAAATGAACCCACACGGGACCTCCGTGAGTTTCTGATCGACGCGCGCGCCACCGGGCGTGCATTGCGCGGGAGTGATTTATGTCCGTACTGTCTGCGAGATCCGCAAGTGCTGCGCCCATCGCCGCACAAACCTTTACCATCCGCCCGTTCAGCGGCGCCGTCGGTGCCGAGATCGTCGGCCTGGACCTGGCCCGACCGGTCAACGACCAGGATTTCGCGCGCATTCACCGCGCGCATCTGGATCACCACGTCGTGGTGTTCCGCGACCAGCACATCACCCCCGAACAACAGATCGCCTTCAGCCGCCGCTTCGGCGTGCTGCAGATCCATGTGCTCAAGCAGTTCCTGCTGGCCGGGCACCCGGAAATCCTCATCGTTTCCAATATCATCGAGAACGGCCAGTCCATCGGCCTGGGGGACGCCGGCAAGTTCTGGCATTCCGACCTCTCCTACAAGGAACTGCCGAGCCTGGGCTCGATGCTGCACGCCCAGGAGCTGCCGTCCGAAGGCGGCGACACCCTGTTCGCCGACATGCACAAAGCCTGGGACAACCTGCCCCAGGCGCTGCGCAAGGCCGTCGAGGGCCGCTCGGCCGCGCACTCCTACACCGCGCGCTACAGCGAGAGCAAATTCGAGGGCAACTGGCGCCCGACCCTGACCCCGGAGCAACTGGCCCAGGTCGCCGAAGTGGTGCACCCCATCGTCCGCACCCACCCGGAGAACGGCCGCCAGGCGCTGTTCGTCAGCGAAGGCTTTACCACCCGCATCGTCGGCCTGCCGGAAGACGAAAGCCAAGAACTGCTCGCCGAGCTGTACGCCCACAGCGTGCTGCCGGAAAACATCTACCGCCATCGGTGGCAGCCCCATGACCTGGTGTTCTGGGACAACCGCTCGCTGATCCACCTGGCCGCCGGCTGCCCCAGCCACCTGCGCCGCAAGCTGTACCGCACCACCATCCAGGGCGACACCCCTTACTGATCGGCCACCCACGGCAGGAGAACCACCATGTCCCAACCGACTCAACGTCGCCCGCGCCTGGGCAAACTGGCCGCGGCCATCGGCCTGGGCTTCAGCCTGCTGGCCGCCAGCCTGATCGCGCCGACCGCGGCCCAGGCCGAAGGCCAGATCCGCATCGCCGAACAGTTCGGCATCGTCTACCTGCTGCTCAACGTGGTGCGCGACCAGCACCTGATCGAGAAGCACGGCAAGGAAGAAGGCATCGACATCAAGGTCGACTGGACCCAGCTGTCCGGCGGCTCGGCGGTCAACGACGCCTTGCTCTCCGGCTCCATCGACATCGCCGGGGCCGGCGTCGGCCCGCTGCTGACCATCTGGGACCGCACCCAGGGCAAGCAGAACGTCAAGGCCGTGGCGTCCCTGGGCAACTTCCCCTACTACCTGGTGAGCAACAATCCCAAGGTCAAGACCATCGCCGACTTCAGCGAGCAGGACCGCATCGCGGTGCCGGCGGTGGGGGTTTCGGTGCAGTCGCGGTTCCTGCAATACGCGGCGGCCAAACAGTGGGGCGACCAGGAGTTCAACCGCCTGGACAAGTACACCATCGCCGTCCCGCACCCGGACGCCACCGCGGCGCTGATCGCCGGCGGCACCGAGCTCACCGGGCACTTCTCCAACCCGCCGTTCCAGGACCAGGCCCTGGCCAACCCCAATGTGCACGTGGTGCTCAACACCTACGACCTGCTGGGCCCGAACTCGCCGACCGTGCTGTTCGCCACCGAGAAATTCCGCAACGACAACCCGAAAACCTACAAGGCCTTCGTCGAGGCGCTGGCCGAGGCCGCCGACTTCGCCCAGAAGGACAAGGGCGCGGCGGCGGACACCTATATCCGCGTGACCCAGGCCAAGATCGACCGCGCCGCCTTGCTGAAAATCATCGACAGCCCGCAGTACGAATTCACCGTCACGCCGAAAAATACCTACCCGCTGGCCGAGTTCCTCTACCGCGTGGGCGCGATCAAGCACAAGCCGCAATCGTGGAAGGACTACTTCTTCCAGGACGCCACCCCGCTGCAAGGGAGCTGATCGCCATGAACGCCCCCTTGCCAGGCCACACGGCCAGCAACCCGACCGCGGCAGCCCGGGCGCTGCTGGCGGTCGACCGGGTCAGCCTGGAATACCGCACCCCGCAGCGCGTGGTGCGGGCCACTCACCAGGTCAGTTTCGAGGTCGACCCCGCCGACCGTTTCGTCCTGCTCGGGCCTTCGGGCTGCGGCAAGTCGACCCTGCTCAAGGCGGTCGGCGGTTTCATTTCGCCCTGCGAGGGCGAGATCCGCCTGCAGGGGCAACGGGTCAGCCAGCCGGGGCCGGACCGGATCGTGGTATTCCAGGAGTTCGATCAGCTGCCGCCGTGGAAAACCGTGAAACAGAACGTGATGTTCCCGCTGCTGGCATCGAAAACCCTCAACCGCCGCGAGGCCGGGGAACGCGCGCTGCACTACCTGGACAAGGTCGGCCTGGCGGCGTTTGCCGACGCCTACCCGCATACCTTGTCTGGTGGCATGAAGGCGCGGGTGGCTATCGCCCGGGCCCTGGCCATGCAGCCGAAGATTCTGCTGATGGACGAGCCCTTCGCCGCCCTTGACGCCCTGACCCGGCGCAAGATGCAGGAGGAGTTGCTGCTGCTCTGGGAAGAGGTGCGCTTCACCCTGCTGTTCGTCACCCACTCCATCGAGGAGGCGCTGGTGGTGGGCAACCGCATCCTGCTGCTGTCGCCCCACCCGGGGCGGGTGCGGGCGGAAATCCACAGCCATCAGTACGACCTGCAAAGCCTGGGCGGCGTGGCCTTCCAGCAGACGGCGCGACGCATCCACCGGCTGTTGTTCGACGAAGGCCAGTCGCCGGAAACCGAGCGCGAGTTGGACTTCACCGATATCCGTATCGCTTATTGAGCTTGTAGGAGGAGCGTCCGATGAGCCATTCATCACCCGTTCGCCAGGAATACGAAATCGCCCTCGAACCGCTGTTGGCGGTGCCGCTGGAGCGGGAATTACCCCTGGGCCAGCGTCTCTGGCAGCACGGCTGGCTGCGCAAGGGCCTGATCCTGATCGTGCTGGCGCTGCTCTGGGAGGCCGTGGCCCGCTATCAGAACAACGACCTGCTGCTGCCAGGCTTCCTGCAGACCGCCAGCGCGTTGTACGACGGCCTGCGCAGCGGCGAGCTGCTGGGCAAGGTGGGCATTTCCCTAGTGGTGCTGCTCAAGGGTTATCTGATCGGCATCGTCCTGGCGTTCGCCCTGACCACCCTGGCGGTGTCGACCCAACTGGGCCGCGACCTGCTGAGCAGCCTGACCTCGATGTTCAACCCGCTGCCGGCCATCGCCCTGCTGCCGCTGGCCTTGCTGTGGTTTGGCCTGGGGGAGAACAGCCTGATCTTCGTGCTGGTGCATTCGGTGCTCTGGGCCCTGGCCCTGAATACCTACGCCGGCTTTCTCGGGGTCTCGGAAACCCTGCGCATGGCCGGGCGCAATTACGGGCTCAAGGGGCTGCGCTTGGTGTTGTACATCCTGATTCCGGCGGCGCTGCCGTCGATCCTCGCCGGCCTGAAGATCGGCTGGGCCTTCGCCTGGCGCACCCTGATCGCCGCCGAACTGGTGTTCGGCGCCTCCAGCGGCAAGGGCGGCCTGGGCTGGTACATCTTCCAGAACCGCAACGAGCTGTACACCGACAAGGTCTTCGCCGGCCTCGCGGTGGTGATCCTGATCGGCCTGCTGGTGGAAAACCTGGTGTTCGACAGCCTCGAACGCATCACCGTAAAACGCTGGGGCATGCAACGCTGAATCCCGGTGACGCCTTCCGCCTGACACCCCGCGTGCGCAGGCCTGGCGAGGACTGCGGCAGCGGCTACAGAGTGCCGTATCCATGGCTGAAATGACCCTGCTAGCATTGCGTCTGACACATTCCCGGTCAGCCACGAGTGCTCAGCATGCAACTTCCGGACATGAACCTTCTGGTCGCCCTCGACGCCCTGCTCAACGAGGGCAGCGTGGTCGGCGCGGCCCAGCGCATGAACCTCAGCCCGGCGGCCATGAGCCGCACCCTCACGCGAATCCGCGAGGCCCTGGGCGATCCGATCCTGGTGCGCGCTGGTCGCGGCCTGGTGCCCACGCCCAAGGCCCTGGAGCTGCGCGGCCAGGTGCGCGACCTGGTGGAGCAGGCGGCGTTGGTGTTCCGTTCCGCCGATCAGGTCGACCTGAGTACCTTGCGTCGGCGCTTCAACGTGCGGGCCAACGACTTCTTTGTCGGCGTCTACGGCGGCCGCCTGATCGACATCCTGGAGCGCCAGGCGCCCCATTGCGAACTGCGTATCGTCCCGGAAGGCGACGGCGACGACGAGGCCTTGCGCGAAGGTCGCATCGACCTGCGCATCAGCAACACCCGGCCCCTGACCCCGGAAGTGAAGGTGCAGAACCTGTTCTCCACCACCTTCGTCGGCCTGGTCCGCGAGCATCACCCGCTGCTCGACGATGAGATCACCGCCGAGCGTTTTGCCGCCTTCCCGCACATCAGCATGTCCCGTCGCGGCCTCGCCCATGGCCCCATCGATACGGCGCTCAACGCCCTGGGCCTGGAGCGCCGGGTGGCGCTGATCGCGCCGAGCTTCCATGCCGCGATGTTCATGCTGCCGGACTCGGACCTGATCCTGCCGGTGCCCAGGGAAACCCTGTTCAGCGTGTCGCGCCTGGGCCTGCGCCTGCGCTCCTTCGACTTGCCGATTCCGTTGCCGACCCTGGTGCTGACCCAGACCTGGCATCCGCGCTACGACAAGGACCCGGCGCACAAATGGTTCCGCGAAACCCTGCGCGCCTGCTGCAACGAAACCTGGCAGGACGCCCAACCCTGACCCCAACCCCGAACCTGTAGGAGCGAGGCTTGCCCGCGATAGCAGCGCCGCGGTCTATCTGAAGCACCGCGTCATCGTTCATCGCGGGCAAGCTCCGCTCCTACAGATCGCGTCAGCTAATCGTTGTGTCTGGTGCACTTATAAGCTGTCGATAAGTCAGTTTTCGTCAGCTGTCGCGCTTCTTAAACTGCTTCGGTGTTTTTATCCGGAGTGGTTCCCCCATGAGTTCCCTTGCCGTGGCTGCCCCGGCCCCCCTTGCAGCGGCCAGCAAACCGGCAGCCGTCAGCCCTCCGGTTTTCGGACCGCGGATCGTCATCGGCCTGCTGGGCGTGTTGCTGGCGGTGCTGGTCTCGGGCCTCAACGAGATGGTGACCAAGATCGCCCTGGCCGACATCCGGGGCGCCCTGGCCATCGGTTACGACGAAGGCACCTGGCTGGTGGCCAGCTACACCGCCACGTCGGTGGCGGCCATGGCCTTCGCGCCCTGGTGTTCGGTGACCTTCTCGCTGCGCCGTTTCACCCTCTGCGCCATCGCCCTGTTCACCCTGCTGGGCGTGCTCTGCCCGTTCGCCCCGAACTATGAAAGCCTGTTGTTGCTGCGCACCCTGCAAGGCCTGGCCGGCGGTGCGCTGCCGCCCATGCTGATGACCGTGGCCCTGCGTTTCCTGCCGGCCAACGTCAAGCTCTACGGCCTGGCCGGCTACGCCTTGACCGCCACCTTCGGCCCGAGCCTGGGTACGCCGCTGGCGGCCCTGTGGACCGAATACGTCGGTTGGCAATGGGCGTTCTGGCAGGTGGTGGCGCCCTGCTTGCTGGCGCTGCTCGCGGTGGCCTACGGCCTGCCCCAGGACCCGCTGCGCCTGGAGCGCTTCAAAGGCTTCAACTGGCGTGGCCTGCTGCTGGGCTTTCCGGCGATCTGCATGCTGGTGATCGGCATCTTGCAGGGCAACCGCCTGGACTGGTTCGGTTCGCCGCTGATCTGCCTGCTGCTGGGCGGCGGGACCTTGCTGCTGGTGCTGTTCATGATCAACGAATGGTCGCAGCCGATCCCGTTTTTCAAGCTGCAGATGCTCGGCATCCGCAACCTGTCCTTCGCCCTGCTGACCCTGGCCGGGGTGCTGGTGGTGCTGACCGCGGTGATCATCATCCCCTCGAGTTTCCTGGCCCAGGTCCAGGGCTACCGGCCGTTGCAGACCGCCCCGGTGATGCTGGTGATGGCCCTGCCGCAACTGATCGCGCTGCCACTGGTGGCGGCCCTGTGCAACCTGCGCTGGGTCGATTGCCGCTGGGTGCTGGGCATCGGCCTGGGGATGCTGGTGCTGTCGTGCCTGGGCGGCACGCACCTGACCTCGGTGTGGATCCGCGACGATTTCTATGTGCTGCAACTGCTGCAGATCTTCGGCCAGCCGATGGCGGTGCTGCCGCTGCTGATGCTCTCCACCGGCAGTATCCAGCCGATCGAGGGACCGTTCGCCTCCGCCTGGTTCAACACCGTGAAAGGCCTGGCGGCGGTGATCGCCACCGGCGTGCTGGATGCCCTGACCACCCACCGCTTGCACTTTCACTCGACCGTGCTGGTGGACAACCTCGGCAACTCGCCGCTGAGCGCCGCCGGTGCCAGCGATCTCGCCCGGCGCCTGCACCAGCAGGCGGTGGTGCTGACGTCCGCCGACCTCTACTACGTCATGGCCGGCGTTGCGGCGGCCCTGATCCTGCTGATTTTCTGGCTGCCGACGCGGATCTATCCGCCGCGCGCGCCGACTTGAACGTTTACTGAGACAGAAGGTTTTTATGACGATCCACATCAAACACAAAATCGCCGTCGGCGTGGCGGCGGTCGCGGTCCTTGGCGTGCTGGCGTATCTGGTGACCGGCAAGGCCACCGAGCAGACCACCAACGATGCGTTCGTGAGCGCCGACTACACCCTGGTGGCGCCGCGCGTGGCGGGCTTCATCAAGGAAGTGCTGGTGGAAGACAACCAGCGGGTCAAGGCCGGCCAGTTGCTGGCGCTGATCGACGATCGCGACCTGCGCGCCGCGGCCCAGGCGGCGGATGCCGAAACCCTGGTGGCCCAGGCGCAGCTGCAGAACGCCCGCGCCACCCTCGACCGGCAAAGTTCGGTGATCGCCCAGGCCCAGGCCGCGGTCGTCGCTGCACGAGCGGAAATGGCCTTCGCCGAACATGAGCTGAACCGCTACAACCACCTGGCCGGGGTCGGCGCCGGCACGGTGCAGAACGCCCAGCAGGCCAAGACCCGCATCGACCAGGCCAGCGCGCGGCTGGCCACGGCCACCGCGGCCCTGGCGGCGGAACGCAAGCAGGTGGAGATCCTCACCGCCCAGCGCGATGCCGCCGAGGGCGGTCTGAAACGGGCCCAGGCCGCCCTGGAAATGGCCAGCTACGAGCTGTCCTACACCCGCATCGTCGCCCCGGTGGACGGCATGGTCGGCGAGCGCGCGGTGCGGGTCGGCGCCTACGTCACCCCGGGCAGCAAGATCCTCGCCGTGGTGCCGCTGGAACAGGCCTATGTGGTGGCCAACTTCCAGGAAACCCAGCTGGCCCACATGCAGGCCGGGCAACCGGTCGAGGTGCGGGTCGACAGCCTGGGCGGCGAAGCCCTGCACGGCCGGGTCGAGAGCCTGGCCCCGGCCACCGGGGTGACTTTCGCCGCCGTCCGGCCGGACAACGCCACCGGCAACTTCACCAAGGTGGTGCAGCGCATTCCGGTGAAGATCCTGTTGGAGCCCGGCCAGCCCCTCGCCGAGCGCCTGCGGGTCGGGATGTCGGTGGAAGCGAGCGTCGACACCCTGGGCAAGGCCGGCACCGTGCGTGAGGTGGCGAAGCGATGAGCCGTCGTTACCTGCTCCAGCCGGCGTTTGCCTTGAGCCTGTTGTCCCTGGCGGCCTGCAGTGTCGGCCCGGATTTCCAGCGCCCCGAAGGGCCGCGGATCGAGGCCTGGGCCACCCCGCAACAGGCTGCGCCGAGCCAGGCGGTGGCCAGCCCCCTGGACGAGCGCTGGTGGGAGGTGTTCAACGATCCGCAGCTGTCGGCCTTGAGCCGGCGGGTGCTGACCGACAACCTGGACCTGCAACTGGCCGCCAGTCGCTTGCAACAGAGCCGCGCGGCACACCAGGTGACGACCGCCGAGCGTTATCCGACCAGCAGCGCCAACGGCGGCTATGCGCGCAAACGCAACAGCGCCGAAGGCCTGAACGATCCGTCGGGCAACGCCGGCAAGTCCGCCTTCAATCTGTGGGACGCCGGTTTCTCGGCGTCCTGGGAGCTGGACTTCTGGGGCCGCGTGCGGCGCGAGACCGAGGCTGCCGACGCGACGTTGGAAGTCGCGGAGAACGATCGGCGCGGGGTGTTGTTGTCGGTGCTGGCGGAAACAGCCCAGGACTATATCCAGCTGCGCGGTGTGCAGAGCACCCGGGCGGTGACCGAGCAGAACCTCGACGTTGCCCGCCACAGCCTGAAGCTGTCGCAATTGCGTCTGGCCGACGGCGTGGCCACCGACCTGGATGTGGCCGAGGCCGCCGCACAGGTGGCGACCATCGAGTCGCAACTGCCGGCCTTGCAACAGCGCCAGGCGCAACTGATCAACGCCCTGAGCCTGCTGCTGGGCGCGCCGCCCCAGGCCCTACGCGACGAACTGGCGGCAGACGCGCCGGTACCGCAGACCCCGCGCCAGGTCGCCATCGGCCTGCCGTCGCAACTGGCCGAGCGCCGCCCGGACATCCGCCAGGCCGAGGCCCGCCTGCATGCCGCCACCGCCAGCATCGGCGTGGCCAAGGGCGATTTCTACCCGCGCATCACCCTGTCGGGCAACTTCGGCTCCCAGGCCCTGCAGCTGTCGGACTTCGGCTCCTGGAGTTCGCGCCAGTTCGGCATCGGCCCGCAGTTCAGCCTGCCGCTGTTCGACGGCGGCCGCCTGCGCGGCATGCTGCACCTGCGCGAAGCCCAGCAGCAGGAAGCGGCCATCGCCTACCAGCAGACCGTGCTGCGCGCCTGGCACGAAATCGACGACCAGCTGACCCGCTACAACAGCAGCCAGTTGCGCCGCGACAGCCTCGCCGAAGCCGTGCGCCAGAACCAGATCGCCCTGCGCACCGCGCAACAGCAATACGTCGAAGGCGTGGTGGACTTCGTCAACGTCCTGACCGTACAAGGCGCGCTGCTTGCCACCCAGGAACAACTGGTGGAAAGCGCCACCGGCGTGTCGCTGGCCATGGTCGGCCTGTACAAGGCCCTGGGCGGGGGCTGGGAGTCGGTGTATCCGCTGGCGGTGGCGCAGGGGGCCGATGGCGCTGCTGCTCACCAGTAGTCCGGCTTGATGGCCGGCGCCTTGTGCGTCGGCACCCGAGGCGGCAACTGATGCTGTCGCAGTTCATCCGCGGTGATGACTCGGCGCATCCAGTGGGCATGGTTTTTCAAGGAACCAGGTGCCGGGCGTTTGAATTCCGGACGGTGCGGCAGGATGACGCCGAGAGTCAGGTCCGGGAAGTCTTCGCGGATGGCGCGCAGGGCTGGCGCCATATCGGTATCGCCGGAAACCAGTACCAGTTGGTCGACGGGTTCGAGGCTTCTCAGGAGCGCCTGTCTGGCCGCCAGGCGGTACATGCTGACGGCGATGTGCACATCGGTTTCCTTCTCCTCCAGCTTCCAGATATCCACCTTGTCCAGCCGTGAGGCTCCGGTGCCTTTGTCGATAAAGCGTGGGGCCCTGGCCGGTTCGAGCTGGTGGCGGCCGTAGTGAATATTGACGTGGCGGGCTTTCAGCGCGCGTACGTAAGTGTCCTGGGCTTCCTTGGAGACCCTGCCACGGGTGGCCAGTTCGGGTTTGACGGAGGAGGTGAAGTAGTCGACCGAGGTCAGCACGCTGGTCGGGTTCTCGACGTGCAGGATATGGCCGAGCAGGCTCGGCAGGTCCAGCCACTTGTACGGTGTGCCGGCCAACAGCCCGTAAAACAGGTTGTAGCCGTCAACGAAGAAGGCAGTGCGCACAATTCCAATCCCTGGAAACGAAAAAACCGGCCTGGGCCGGTTTTTTCACCCCAACGGCCAGCGAACCTAATCGCTGCGTACGGGGTTGAGTTGTGGGGTCGATCCTAAGTTCGAGGAGCTGGCGTCGTCAACCGCGCTCCGATTTAAGGTATCGATCTGCAATAGATCCGAACCGGTGTCAGCTGTTTTGCCTGCCTGGCGCCAGAGGGTCAAGGATCGGCGGGAATGGATCTATTAGGGCGTGTTGCGGCAGCTTCCGCCTGCGGTGGATTCTGCAAAAACACCACATACCCCCTGAACCACGGGCTGTCTTTCAGGTAGTCCGGCTCTTGCCATTCGCCGCCCTGGATCAAGCCCACTTTGTACGGCAGGCCCATGCGGTCGAGGCGGGGCAGGTAGGCGGCGTAGTTGGCGATGCTGTGGCGGCCCTGGTAGGTCTGCACCACCACTTCGTCGACCACGCCCTTGAGGCCGGCGATGGCCTCGGGGTTGGCGTTGCTGCTCCAGTCCATCAGGCCGGTGATGCTCAGGCGATAGTGTGCCGGCAGGCGCTGGCGCAGGTCGCGCAGGAAGCTGGCGTATTCGTCGAGGTAGCGGGTGCGGGCGTCGAAGTCGAGCTGGATGCCGACCACCGGGTTGCCGGCCTGCTGCCAGCGCTGCACCTGGCCGAGCAGTTGGCGGTAGACCGCTTCCGGCCAGTGCAGGGTGTGGGCGCGATAGACCACCCAGACCTCGCCCTGGCTCAGGCGCGGGATGGCCATGCCCTGGGCGATGAAATGCACCTTGCCGCTCGGGTCGCGCCGTGAGCGGCTGATCTGCCCTTGCAGGATGTACAGGGTCTTGGCCTGGTTCAGCACCGGCTGCGGGGCGACCCCGCTCCACAGCCAGAAGCTCTGGTGGTCGCGGGCATCGACCGCGGCCTGGGCACTGCCGGTCAGCAACAGCCAGACCGGCAGCAGGCATCGCCAGAAGCCGGCCATGCTTACCAGTAGTACTGCAGCGACTTGCCCCACTGGGTGTCGGCGAGGCTGCCTTTCAGCTGGCGGAACCAGGCCTTGCGCACCGCCGGCTCCACTTCCTCGCCACCACAATTGTTGTTGCCCGACGGTGCATAGCAATTGATCGCGCGGTACAGGGCATAGGCGCGGTCGTTGCGCGGTGCCTTGGTGTTGGCGATCACCTGCTTGTAACCCTCGAGGCGGGAGAACAGTTGGCCCTTGAAGGCCGGCTCCGTGCCGCCCAGGGACTGCTTGTCGGGCTGATTGTCCAGGGGCATGCCGTCCAGGCCGTTGCGTCGGATGAATTCGCCGAAGCAGTTCAGGCCTTGCGGGTGTTTTCCATCCTTTTCCAGCGTCGCCGCGGTTTCCACGATGCTCGGGCAGACGTAGCCGGAGTCGGCATTGGCGCCGTTCCATTGGAACAGCTGGAGCGACAGGCCGTTGCTGTAGACATAGCCCAGGCTGTAGCCGAGCTTGTCTTCCGACACGCTGGCGGGCAGTTGCTTGAGGTCGTTGGCGAAGGCGGCGTATTGGCTGCGCATCAGGTCCTTGTAGAGCAGCACGAATTGCGCGGTATTGCGCTCCAGCGGGTCGGCGGCCTGGCCGATCTGTTGGCGCAGCAGCTCGGCGCCCGCCACATGGCGCAGCAGGATGAAGCGTACCTGTGGGGTTTTGATCGGCGAGTCGGCGGCGAACACCTTGGCCAGTTGCCCGTTGCGTTCGTAGTTCATCGCCAGGGCCAGCTCCAGCTGTTCCCGTTGCAGCGGTTGCTTGGCCAGGGGCAGCAGTTGCAGCCACAGGGCCTGTGCGCCAGGGCCATCGTTTTTCGCTTCCAGGGCCAGGCCGCGCAGGGTCTGCTGGCTGAAGGCGAGGTAGTCGAGGCTGGCCGGCAGCTCGGCGGGCAGCAGTTTCAGCGCGGCATCCGGGTTGTGCTCGACGTAGAAGGCGAAGGCGGCCTGCAGGTAGTCGTACAGCGCCGGTTGCGCGGCGAATGCCGCTTTTTGCTGCAGCAAGGCCTCGCGGGTCAACAGAGGCTCGGGTTGCCCACGCATCCACATCAGGTCGTTGACCGCCAGCAGCAGGGGTGTGCCGAGCGGACTGCGGTTGACCATCAGCAGTTTGTTGTCGACTTCTTCCACCAGCTCGTCCAGCGACAGGTTGCGCTGGTCGTCCTTGGCCTGGGTCATCTGCCAGGCGTAGTCGGCGGCCAGCTTGTCGGCGTTGCCCGCCAGCCAGTGCACCCGGCGCAGCAGGCCCTTGGCCGAAGCGGCGTAGGCACCCTGTGGATAAGTTTGCAGGTAGGCGTCGAAGCCGGTTTCGGCCTGTTGCAGCAGCGACTTATCCACATGCTCGAGTTCGGGCATGCCGTATTCGTCGAAGGCATTCTGCTGCGCATTGTTGAGGGCGCTGCGGGCATTCATGTACAGCGCGGTTTCTTTGAGCCAGGCGTTCGGGCTGTCCTTGAGGCGGGTGAACCCGGTGTCGGCCTCGCTGAAGCGGCCGCTGTAGAAGTCGCCGGCGGCCTGTAGATAAGTGGCGAAACCCTTGCCCAGCGGGCTCTGCACAGTGGCGGGCAGCAGGCTGCTCAGTTGCGTGCTGTCCCAGTCGCAGGCGGCGAGCAGGTTGACCCGGCTTTGCGCCAGGGCCTGGCGTTCGCCATCCGGCAGGTCGGCGGCGATCAGCTGGTCGATGAACGCCTGGGCGCTGGCGTCAGAGTTGCTGCGGCAACGGCTGCCTTCGCCGGACAGAAAGGCATCGCCAGCCGCTTTCGGCGTTTCGCGTACCACCTGCAAGGACTCCAGGCGACCATTGAGGTCAGTGTCATCCGTGGCCTGCGTCGGCTCGTCGCTGGACGGCGGTGCCAGGTGCCACACCGGAAACGGCACCGGCCCGTAACCTTCGGCCTGGTCGTCGGCGTTCAGTACTTTCGGCACCACGGACAGGGCGCCGCTGTCGGCCAGCAACAGGCGCAGGTTCACCCGGCTGTCGTTGCCCGGGTTGAGAAACGGCAGGCTGCTGCAGGTGTCGAGGTTGTCCTTGACCAGGGTCCAGTTGGGGTAACAGGAATCGTCGGAGCTGGCCTGGGCCTGGTTGCTGAGAAGGGCGCCGAGCGCCAGTGTCAAAGACGACAAAAGACCGATACGCATGAATTGTCCTTAATCCGAAACCGCGGGAGCCGGTGGCCCGAGTGTGGTGCGAATCATACAGAAGCTGCTCGACGCCATCTAAAATACCCACACGACCCCGATGCAGGCCGTGCAGGACAAGGCATCCAGGCTGCCAGGCGGAGCGCTGGGCGTCTAATCGGGATCGATAAAGATAGTGGCCATTTGCTTGACGCTTGCGCTTGCTGTCTTAGACTCCGCCCATCCGTCAGGGAGTAACGGTTATGCGGCGTTTTCATGGATTGGCATTCGGATTGACCTGCCTGGCCGCTGTGGCCCAGGCGCAAACACCTGCACCAGACGATCCACTGCTCAA
The DNA here is from genome assembly GCF_050280705.1 of Pseudomonas sp. NPDC089530. NCBI lineage: Bacteria > Pseudomonadati > Pseudomonadota > Gammaproteobacteria > Pseudomonadales > Pseudomonadaceae > Pseudomonas > Pseudomonas sp. NPDC089530. Next base: position 53,950 of record NZ_JBNNVU010000006.1, read on the forward strand.
TGACAGCAGCGCCGGGGCCGCCGCGGCGACCGGCAGCGAAGCGCGCGGCGTGCTGCGGGCCAAGGACCAGGCGGTATTGGCCGGCGAGCTGTCCGGGCGCATCGTCGAGCTGCCTTTCAGTGAGGGCGAGTCGTTCAAGAAGGGCGACGTTCTGGCCCGTTTCGATTGCTCGGCCTATCAGGCCCAGCTCAATGCCGCCCAGGCCGCCAGCCGTGGCGCCAGTGAAGAGCTGGCGCACAACCGGCAACTGGCGGCGCTCAATTCCGTCGGCCGCTTCGAAGTGGCGCGGGCCACGGCCAAGGTCTCCGAGACCCAGGCGCAATCCCAGGTCTATCAGGTGCAGGTCAAGCGTTGCAGTGTGATCGCACCATTCGACGGCCAGGTGGTGGCACGCAAGGTCCAGCGCTACGAAAGCGTGACCGCCGGTTCGCCGCTCCTGGAAATCGTCGACAACCGTTCCCTGGAGATCCACCTGCTGGTGCCGTCGAGCTGGATGGGCCGGCTCAAGGCCGGGCAGACCTTCAGCTTCGTCCCGGACGAGACCGGCCAGCCGCTGACCGCCACGGTCAAGCGCCTGGGCGCGCGGATCGACGAGGGCAGCCAGACCTTGCTGCTGGTGGCGGCGGTGCCGAATGCCGACGGCCTGTTGTCGGGCATGAGCGGCACGGCGCGGTTCGCGGAGCTCAAATGAACGCACCGGCAGCGGGTGCCGCCGAGCAGGTCTTCGCCCGGTTCCTCGACCTGGAGCGCCAGACCCGCGCCGCGCGCACGGTCGAGCAACTGGCCTACAGCCTGGTCAACGACAGCCAGGCGCTGTTCGGCTTTCGCCACGCGGCGTTGGTGATCGCCGGCAAGGTCCGTGCGGTGACCGGCGTCAGCGCGCTCGACCCGAACGCGCCGTTCGTGGCCTTCGTCGAGCAGGCCGTGGCCCAACTGTTCAAGCTTGAGCTGGTACAGCAGGCGCGGGCCATCGCGGCCGAGCAACTGAGCGCCGCGGTGCGGGCCGACTGGCAGAGCCTGTCGGCGGCCCAGGTGTTCTGGCTGCCGCTGCTCGATCGGCAGGGCGCGGTCTTCGGTGGCCTGTGGCTGGCCCGCGATACCCCGTGGAACCCTTCGGAACAAGTGCTGCTGGCGCAACTGGGCGACACCTACAGCCACGCCTGGCTGGCGCTGCAACCGCGCCAGCCGTGGCGCTTGCGCTGGACTCGCAAGCGCCAGTTGGCGCTGCTGGCGGTGGTGTTGCTGGGGCTGCTGGTCCCGGTGCGGCAATCGGTGCTGGCGCCGGCCGAAGTGGTGCCCCTGGGCGGGCGGGTGGTGGCGGCGCCGCTGGATGGGGTGATCGCCGAGTTCCTGGTCAAGCCCAACCAGACGGTGAAGGCCGGCGACCTGCTGCTGCGATTCGAAAACACCACCCTCAATGCCCAGGCCGATGTCGCCGCCCGGGCGCTGGGCGTGGCCGAGGCGGAACTGAAGGCCAATTCCCAGCGGGCCTTCGCCGATGCCGAGTCCAGCTCGAAGATCGATCTGCTGGCGGCGCGGGTCGAGCAGAAGCGCGCCGAGCGGGATTACGCCCGCGAGCTGCTCAAACGCAGCGAAGTGCGGGCCGAACGCGATGGCATCGCGGTGTTCGCCGACGCCGAGCGCTGGACCGGCAAACCGGTGCAGACCGGCGAGCGGCTGATGGAAATCGCCGACCCCAACCAGGCCGAACTGCGCATCGAACTGGCCGTGGGCGACGCCATCGCCCTGGAGCCCGGGGCGCAGGTGGCGCTGTTTCTCGACAGCGACCCGCTGCAACGCCATCTGGCCAGCCTCGAACGCGCCGCCTACGAGGCGCAGCCCACGCCGAGCGGGCAACTGGCTTACCGCCTCGACGCGCGTTTTCGCGACGCGCCGCCGCGCATCGGCCTGCGCGGCACGGCGAAGGTCTTTGGTGAACGCGCGCCGCTGGCGCTGTACCTGCTGCGGCGGCCCCTGGCCGGCCTGCGGCAGAGCGTGGGCCTGTAATGAACCTGCCGGGCCTGCGCGCGGACCTGCAACTGTCGCCGGCGGCGCCGGCGCTGGACGGTTCGCCGCGCTGGACCCTGGCCGACCCGGTGCGCGGCCGCTACTTCAAGCTCGGCGCGGCGGCGATGCGCCTGCTCAGGCACTGGTCCCTGGGGGACGCCGAGCAGGTGCTGCGCGCCGCCAACCGGGAGCCGGGGCTGCCCCTGGGCGGCGTGGAGCTGGACGAGTTGCTGGTATTTTTGCGCAGCCACGACCTGATCACCGCCCTCGACCCGCAGCAGCGCGCCAGCTATGCCCTCAAGGCCGCCGCGCAGCACCAGAGCCTCTGGCAGATCCTGCTGCACCAGTACCTGTTTTTCCGCATCCCGCTGTGGCGCCCGGACGCCTTTCTCAACCGCGCCTGGCCGTGGCTGGCCCGGGTTGGCCCGGGGCTGCTGCGTTACGGCCTGCCGCTGACCCTGGGCTTGGGCGTGTTCCTGGTATCGCGGGACTGGCAACGCTTTCTGGCGACCTTTCCCCACCTGTTCAGCCTCGGCGGCGCCCTGGCGTTCGGCGTGGCACTGTTCTTCGCCAAGCTGTGCCATGAGTTCGGCCATGCCTTCATGGCCAAGCGCGCCGGCTGCCGGGTGCAGAGCATGGGAGTGGCGTTCATGGTGCTGCTGCCGATGTTCTACACCGACGTCAGCGATGCCTGGCGGGTCAACGACCGCCGCGCGCGCTTGCTGATCGGTGCCGGCGGGGTACTGGCCGAACTGCTGCTGGCGTGCATCGCCCTGCTGGCCTGGTCGCTGCTGCCGGACGGGCCGGCGCGCACGGCGGCGTTCATGCTGGCCAGCGCCACCTGGCTCACCACCCTGGCGGTCAACCTGAACCCGTTCATGCGCTTTGACGGCTATTTTCTGCTCAGCGATTTCTGGGAGGTGGACAACCTCCAGGGCCGGGCCTTCGCCCTGTGTCGCTGGCGCCTGCGCGAGGCGCTGTTCGGCTACCGGCAGCCGGCGCCGGAACCCTGGTCGCCAGCCATGCGGCGGCGCCTGTTGTGGTGGGGGTATGGTTCCTGGCTGTGGCGCGCGGTGTTGTTTTTCGGGATCGCGCTGGCGGTGTACCACCTGTTTTTCAAACTGCTGGGTATCTTCCTGATGCTGGTGGAGCTGGCGTGGTTCATCTTCCTGCCTATCGTGCGCGAGTGGCGCGAATGGTGGACGCGCCGCGAGCAGGCGCATACGCCGCGGGTGTTGCTCAGCGGTCTGGGACTGTTGGCGGCACTGCTGTTGGTGGCGGTGCCCTGGCGCAGCGCGGTGGAACTACCGGTGATGCTCGAGGCCGGACGCGCCAGTGCCTTGCATGCGCCGGTGGCGGCCCGGGTCAGGCTGGTCAATGTCAGCGACGGCCAGGCGGTGGACAAGGGCCAGGTGCTGATCGAGCTGGAGTCCCCGGACCTGGCTTCGCGCCAAGCCATCGTCCGGCGGGAAATCGAGATTCAGCAGTTGCAGATGCGCCGTCGGGCCAGCCGCAGCGAAACCGCGGCCGACGCCGGGATTGTCGAGCAGCAGTTGGCCGAGGCGGTGGCCGAGTTCCGCGGTCTGTCGGCGCAACGCGAGCGCCTGCTGCTGCGGGCTCCCGAGGCTGGCCAACTGCGCGACCTGCTGCCGCAACTGGAGGTGGGCCGCTGGATATCGCCCAAGGACCCCCTGGCCCGGGTGGTCGAGCCGGGCGCGCGCTTGCGCGGTTTTCTCGCCGAGGCCGATTTGTGGCGCGTCGCGCCGGGCGCCACGGGGCGCTTCATCGCCGACGACCCGATGCACCCGGCGCTCGAGGTGCAGTTGACCGAAGTCGATACCAACGGCGTGGCCTATATCGATCAGGAGGCGCTGACCTCCGATCACCATGGGCCGATTGCCGTGCGCCGCGATGAGAACCACCGCGCCGAGCCGGTGCAGGCGCAATACGGCGCCCGGCTCAAGGTGCTCGACGACAGTGCCACCCCCGCCCAGCCGCTACGTGGCGTGGTGGTGTTGCAGGGGCGGGGCGAGTCGTTGCTGGGCACGGCCTGGCGGCGCCTGGCGGCGCTGGGGGTGAGGGAAAGCGGGTTCTGAGAACAGGGATTTTTCAGGGAGAGCGCCAATGCTGCAGAACGATTCAGCCATGTCCGACGGCCTGGTGGTACGCCCGTCGCGGCCCACCGACGGGCCATTCCTGCAAAGCCTCTACCGCTCGGCGCGCAGCGATCTGCAATGGATCGACGGCGAGCAGGAGCAGGTCGAGCAAGTGATCGCCCAGCAGTTCCAGATCCAGGAGCGCGGGGCGGGGGAGAACTTCCCCGACGCCATGCACTACGTGATCGAGAAACTCGGCAGCGCCATCGGCGCCTTGACCACCGATTTCGGCCCTAATGAAATCCGCGTGTTGTACCTGGCGTTCATTCCCGCCGCCCGCGGCCGCGGCTATGGGCGCACCGTGCTGCGGGGCGTGCAGAAAGCCGCCGAACAGGTGCGCTGCCCGGTGGCGACGGTGGTCTGGGCCAGCAACCCCCATGCGCGCCGGCATTACCTGGCGCTGGGGTTTCAGGTCGAGGAAGCCAACCCGGCGGCCGAGCGGCTGGTGTGGTACCCAGGCCAGCGCACGTAAGCGGGGTCGTTCGGCAAGGGGCTGTGCCTGCGGTGTTGTCGCAGGCACCCTCGTATCAGTTGAAGGCGATAAAGAAATAACCCAGCGTCGGATCGCGGCCCAGGGCGGGCACCCGTGACACGAACATGTCCTGCAGACGGCCGAACCCGGGTAGTTCCAGGTCGCACAGGCCGTCGACGAACTCGGTCGGCTCCAGGCTGTTCAGCTCGACACTGAAGGGCATGCGCGGGCTGTTCGGCATACGGGCCTGGGGGGTGTCCTTGATGGATTCGACATGGACCGGCAAGACGCTGCCGTCCGCTAGCAGCAGGTTGCAGGTTTGCCCCAGCAAAGGCTGGAAATGCTCGCTTTGCAGCAAATGCAGCATGGCGTGACTCCTGGCCGGAAAAAGGGCCGGGGGCACTTGCCCCCGGCACGAACGTCAATTGCGCGATGGGAACAGGCCGTTCAGGGCCACGCTGAAGTTGATCACCAGGAACGGGTTCATCACCGCCATCGGCAAGCCGTTACCGGTGGGCGAGATGGTGCCGGTGATCGTGGTGTTGACGCCCTTGAGGGGCACCGGCGTGGTGCCCTGGCTGTCGGAATAGATGGTCGCGGTGCCCGGCCCGCCGCCGGAGGTACCGAGGAAGGAGTTGGCGGCCGTCGGCGTGCTGAGCGGGTTGCTGGCGGGGTTGGCCAACTGCAGCGTGGTGGCGGCGTTGAGACCGGCCATGGTGTGGGTGTGGGTCGGCAGGTTGTTGAGGGTGGCCGTGATGCTTTCGGTACCGGACACCTCGCCGATCACCCGCGGCGTCAGGCCGAGCCCGTTACCTTGGCCGATCGGCAGCCGCCCTTGCAGGTTCGGCAGCTGGAAGTTGCTGGTGCCGTTGCCGCCGTAGTAGGTCCCCAGCAAGGAGAACAGCGCCTGGTACTGCGAGATGCCCAGGGTCTGGCCATAACAGGAGGCCCAGCCGCTAGGCGGGAAATTAAAGGAAAAAGCTTGAATGGTGCCCATGAACACTTCCATAGTTTTTTATCCTTCAGGTTGATCAGCGGTACTCCCTGAGCCGGTCCTGGCGTCTGGCCTGAGAGCTTGGCCCCTGGGGGCCCGACTTCAGGCTGGCTCGTTGACAGCAAGGGTTAGCGTAGACGCTCTTCCGCCAGTCGCCTGGGGTGATGGGTGCTTTGTAGATGGCCGGACAAACAGCGATGCTGTGGTGGTGAAACGTGGGCGCAGGGGGGAGTCATGGAGTTTCGTAGAGAACCGCAATTGCTTCGCACGGCCCGGCCGCCCATGGCCGAGCGGCTGGCGAGGGAGGGGCGGCGCCTGCTCGATGTGTTCCGTACCTACTGCCTGCTGCCGATCCTGCTGGTGGCGGCGGCCACGCGCTTCTATGACCTGACCGCGGCCGCCATCTGGGGCGACGAAGGCTCCAGCCTGCTGTTGAGCCGCTATGCCTTGAGCGATATCTGGGTGCATGCCGCCCATGATGTGCATCCGCCGCTGTATTTCATGCTCCTGCACGGCTGGATCGAGGCCTTTGGCGACGGCATTCTGGCCATCCGCAGTTTCAGCGCCTTGCCGGGGATCGTCTGTGTCGGGTTGGGGGTGTGGCTGGTGGCCCAGGTCGCCAACCGCCGCGCGGCGATCCTGGCCGGCTACCTGCTGGCCCTGCTGCCCACCGCCGTGCGTTACAGCCAGGAAGTGCGCATGTATGCGCTGCTGGGGGTGTGGCTGCTCGGCGCCACCATTGCCCTGGTGTATTGGGTCAGGCAACCGCAGCGCCAGCGCTACCTGGTGTATTACGCACTGCTGATGGGGGTGGCGTTCTACACCCACTATTTCACCGCGCTCTGTGTGCTGGCCCACTGGCTGTACCTGTTGCTGCTGCGCCAGCAAGCCACACCGCAGAGCCGGCTGATCGAGCGCCCGGGCTGGTGGCTGGCCAACGTGGCCATCGTCCTGCTGTTCGCCCCCTGGCTGCCGGGGCTGGTGGACCTGGTCCAGCATGTCGACCAGTTGAAGGCCAATGGCGACGTCGGCTGGGAGCCGGCGGTGGACCTGGTCTCATTGCCTTCGATGATCTGGCAATTGCTGACCCAGGACGACGGCGAAGCCCGCTCCTGGCTGGTGTTCGCCGGCCTGCCGCTGTTGGTGCTGGGCGTGGTCGCCCTGGTCGCCTGGCGCGACCGCTCGCCCTGGCGCCTGCACTGGCTGCTGGTGATCTACAGCACGCTGCCGCTGTTGCTGGTGTTCGCGGTGTCGTTCGTTTCGCCAGTGTTCATCGAGCGTTACCTGACGGCCTATGCCCTGGGCCTGCCGCTGATTTTCGCGATCGCGATCGATCGGCTGCTGGCCGATGCCCGGGTCAGGGGTCGTGGCCTGGGGCTGGCCATCCTGCTGCTGTTCGGTGGGGCCGAGGCCGTCGGTCTGAACAACAACGCCACCGTGGACGTCAACGACCAGATCAGCGTGACGGTCGACTACGTGAACCAGCGTTATGTGGCCGGCGACCGGATCGTCACCAGCGACCTGCTGTGGTACCTGAGCTACGTCTACTACAACCGCACCGATGCCCAGCCGCTGCTCTACACCCCGCCCACGTCGGCGGGCGTCTCGACCCGGCCGAATGCCTATGGGTTCGGCACCCTGGTCGAGGAGCAGGCCGATACCCTGTACGTCGATCGTTTGTCGGCGCTGCCGGTGGGCACTGGCCGCGTGTGGCTGATCAGCACGGCCGACCAGCCCGACGAGTTCGCCCCGTTGCCGGCCCATTGGCGGCAAAGCGCCGAATTCACCGCGGGTAACGTCAAGGCGCGGCTGCTGCTGATGTGCGGCGAGCCCCGCGCGGACGCGCGGTTGGCAGCCGCGTGCGCCCAGGCTGCAAAGCCTGCCGGATAGGGTCTTTGGGAGGGGCGCCCGGAGAAACGTGCTGCTGCAGCCTGGACTTGTGATGAACGGGCGATTCGGGGCGGTTGCCGGCCTAATCGATTCACTTTCAGTCGTAGAGCGGTTGCTGTTTTAAAAGCACATATTTTTTGTGGTTTTGCTTCTAATTGATATCAAAACACCACTAGCAGCTTTCTGACATTGAGCTAGGATTTGTCCTACAAATGGACTTGTAGTTAGGGTGAAGGAATTGCCGCAGTTCCACTTTATCTCCGGTTTGCCGCGCTCAGGGTCTACCCTGCTGTCGGCCATCCTGCTGCAGAACCCGCGCTTTCACGCCGGCATGACCAGTCCGGTCGGTGCGCTGTTCAATGGCGTCCTCGAACAATGCAGTGCTGGCAGCGAATTCGGTGCGGTCATCGACATCGACATGCGCCGTCGCTTGCTGCGCGGGCTGTTCGATTCCTATTACGCCGACCAGGCCGACAAACCCGTCATCTTCGACACCAACCGCCAGTGGTGCGCGCGCCAGCCGGCCCTGAAGGACCTGTTTCCCAAGGCCAAGACCATCGCCTGCGTGCGCAATGTCGCCTGGATCATGGACAGCCTGGAGCGGCTGTACCGGGCCAACCCCTTCGAAAACACCAAGCTGTGGGGCGATGCGGCCGAGCGCAACTCGGTCTACAGCCGCTGCGAAACCCTGGCCCAGCACAACCGGCTGGTGGGGTATGCCTGGACGGCCTTGAAAGAGGCCTACTACGGCGAAAACGCCGATTCACTGCTGATCGTCGACTACGACCTGCTGAGCCAGGCCCCCGAGCGGGTGATGCGCCTGGTCTATGACTTTATCGGCGAGCCCTGGTACGAGCACGACTTCGACGGCCTGGCCTACGACGCCCCCGAATTCGACCAGGCCCTGGGGCTGGCGGGCCTGCACAAGGTCAAGGCCCGGGTGGCGCTGGAGTCGCGGCGCACCATCCTGCCGCCGGACCTGTTCGAGAAGTACGCGGAACTGTCTTTCTGGCGGGATGGAGCCGCCAGCGCCGCCAATGTCATTCGCATGAAATCCGACGCCGCGCTCCGTTGATCGCGGCTTTTTTCTATCTGCACCTTTCAGAACGTTCGAGTCCGGGTGAGCATCATGTGGTGGAGCAACGGTAAGTCGCGGGTTTCCCAGCGGGCCAACGGGCGGGCGAATGCCCTGGCCTCACCGATGATCATGCCTCTGGAGCCGCGCATGCTGTTCGACGGCGCGGTGGCGGCGACCGTGGCCGATGCTGCCCAGCCGGACAGCCACCCCACGGCGGACGTGGCCAAGACGCCGACCGCCGCCGATCAGCCGAGCGTCAGCAAGGACACCCACGGCCAGGCCGATGCGCCCGCGGCGGCAGCCCCGACCGCGGTGCCGGGGCAGACGGTGGTGTTCGTCGACTCGCGGGTCAAGGACGCCGACAGCCTGCTCAAGGGCATCGCGCCCGGCACCCAGGTGGTGCAACTCAACGCCGGCCGGGATGGCTTGCAGCAGATCGCCGACTACCTGGAACAGCACCAGGGCGTCAGCTCGGTGCAGATCATCGCTCACGGCAATGCCGGGGACCTGTGGCTGGGCGACAGCTACCTGTCGGCCGACAACGTACAGGCCCGTGCGGCGGTGCTGGCGGACATCGGCAAGGAGATGAACGCCGGCGGCGATATCCTCATCTACGGCTGCTACACCGCCGAGGGCGAGCGCGGCCTGAGTTTCGTCGAGTCCCTGGCGCAACTGACCGGCCGCGACGTGGCCGCCTCCAACGACCGCACCGGCGTCGGCGGCGACTGGGAGCTGGAGATCGCCACCGGCACCATCGAAAGCGCCAACGTGCTGTCCACCCAGGCCATGCATGACTATCAATGGGGGCTGGCCACCTGGACCGCCACCAACAACGCCAACTCCGGCGTCGGTTCACTGCGGGCGGCGCTGGCGTCGGCGCAGAACGGCGATATCGTCACCTTCAGCAGCGGCATGACGGTGCAATTGACCGCCGAACTGCTGGTCAACAAGAACGTGACCATCGATGGCGACCTGAACAACGACGGGGTGGCGGACGTGACCCTGGACGGTCAGCACAAGACCCGGGTCATCGAAGTGGCCTCGGGCAGCACCGTGACCCTGGATGGCCTGGTGATCACCCGGGGCCTGGTCTCGGGCAACGGTGGCAATGGCGGCTTTGGAGCGGCCGGCGCCATGGCCGGGGGGATTTTCAACGCCGGGACCCTCACCCTCAACAACGTCTCCGTCACCTCCAACGCCGCCTCGGGCGGCGGGGGCGGGGGCGGTGTCACCGGCGCGTTTTATGGCGGCGGCGGCGGCGGTGGCGGCGGCCTGGGTGGCCAGGGCGGCGGCCATGGCGGTACGGCAGGCCCTGGCGTCGGCACCCTGGGCGGCCAGGCCGGCAGCGGCGGTGTGGGCGGCTATGGCGGTGGCTACGACGCCACCCACATGGGCGGTCGCGGCGGCAGCACCACCGGCGGCGCGGGCGGCGTGGGTGTGTCCTACTACAGCAACGGCGGCAACGGCGGCACGGCGACCAACGGCACGATATCCATCGGCGGCGGTGGCGGCGGCGCCGGTTGGGACGCGGTCGGCGGCGCTGGCGGCAACGCGGCCGGCGGTATCTACAACGCCAGCAGCGGCACCATCACCGTCATCGGTACCTCGGCCATCAGCAACAACATCGGCGCGGGCGGCGGTGGCGGCGGCGGTGGCGGCCAAGGCAGCAACGCCAGCAACGGCGGGATCGCCGGCCGGGGCGTCGGCGCGATCTGGAACAAGGGCACTTTGCTGATGACCGCGGCCAACTTCGCCGCCATGAGCGGCAACGCGGCCGGTAGCGGCGCTGGCGGCATCGCCTTGGGCGGTGGTTCGAACGGTGCCACCCAGACCGCCGTGGCGGGGATCTACAACGACGGCGGGATCCTCAACACCGCCTATGCGCCACCGCCCACCGCGACCATAGTGGTGGCGGACAACGCGCTGAAAATCGGCGAGACCTCGCTGGTGACCATCACCTTTTCCGAAGCGGTGACCGGTTTCACCAACGCCGACCTGACCATTGCCAACGGTACCCTGAGCGCGGTGAGCAGCAGCGACGGCGGCATCACCTGGACCGCCACTTTCACGCCGACGGCAGGCATCACCGACAGCACCAACGTGATTACCCTGGACAACACCGGGGTGACCAACGGCCTCGGCACCCCGGGGGTCGGCACCACCAACTCGAACAACTACGCCGTCGACACGGCGCGGCCGACCGCGACCATAGTGGTGGCGGATACCGCGCTGAAAGTTGGCGAAACCTCGCTGGTGACCATCACCTTCAGCGAGGCGGTGACTGGCTTCACCAACGCCGACCTGACCATCGCCAACGGCACCTTGAGCGCGGTGAGCAGCGGCGACGGCGGCATCACCTGGACGGCCACCTTCACCCCGACCGCCAGCATCACCGACAGCACCAACCTCATTACCCTGGATAACACGGGCGTTACGGATACGGCCGGCAACGCCGGCAGCGGCACCACCGACTCCAACAACTACGCCATCGACACCCAGCGTCCGACCGCCACCATCGTGGTCGCCGACACTAGCCTGGTGGCCGGCGAGACCTCGTTGGTGACCATCACCTTCAGCGAGGCGGTGACCGGCTTCACCAACGCCGACCTGACCATCGCCAACGGCACCTTGAGCGCGGTGAGCAGCAGCGACGGCGGCATCACCTGGACCGCGATCTTTACCCCGACCGTCGGTGTCAACGATGCCAGCAACCTGATCAGCCTGAACAACGCCGGGGTGACCGATGCGGCCGGCAACACCGGCACCGGCACCACCAACTCGAACAATTACACCATCGACACCGTGCTGCCGACGGCGACCATAGTGGTCGGCAACAGCAGCCTCGGCATCGGTCAGACCAGCCTGGTCACCATCACCTTCAGCGAGGCGGTGACCGGCTTCACCAACGCCGACCTGACCGTGGCCAACGGCACCCTGAGCGCCGTCAGCAGCAGCGATGGCGGTATCACCTGGACCGCCACCTTCACCCCAACGGCAGGCATCACCGACACCACCAACGTCATCACCCTGGACAACAGCGGCGTGACCAACGCCTCCGGCAACGCCGGCAGTGGCACCACCGACTCCAACAACTACGCCATCGATACCCAGCGGCCGACCGCGACCATAGTGGTGGCGGATACCGCGCTGAAAATCGGCGAGACTTCGCTGGTGACCATTACCTTCTCCGAAGCCGTGACCGGCTTCAGCCTGGCCGACCTGACAGTGGCCAACGGCAGCCTGAGCGCCTTGAGTACCAGCGATGGCATCACCTGGACCGCGACCTTCACCCCGACCGCCAGCATCACCGACAGCACCAACCTGATCACCCTGGACAACACGGGCGTCGCGGATTCGCTCGGCAACGCCGGCAGCGGCATCACCGACTCCAACAACTACGCCATCGACACGGTGCGTCCGACCGCCACCATCGTGGTCGCCGACACGACCCTGGTGGCCGGCGAAACCTCGTTGGTGACCATCACTTTCAGCGAAGCGGTGACCGGCTTCACCAACGCCGACCTGACCATCGCCAACGGCACCTTGAGCGCGGTGAGCAGCAGCGACGGCGGCATTACCTGGACCGCGACCTTGACCCCGACCGTGGGTATCAACGATGCCACCAACCTGATCAGCCTGAACAACGCCGGGGTGAGCGATGCGGCGGGCAACACCGGTACCGGCACCACCAACTCGAACAACTACGCCATCGATACCGTCGTGCCGACGGCGACCATAGTGGTGGCGGACAGCGCCTTGAAGATCGGCGAAACCTCGTTGGTAACCATCACCTTCAGCGAGGCGGTGACGGGCTTTACCAACGCTGACCTGACGGTGGCCAACGGCACCCTGAGCGCGGTCAGCAGCAGCGACGGCGGCATCACCTGGACCGCTACCTTCACCCCGACCGCGGGCATCACCGATACCAGCAACCTGATCACCCTGGACAACACGGGGGTGCAGAACGCCTCCGGCAACGCCGGTAGCGGCACCACCGATTCCAACAACTACGCCATCGACACCCAGCGTCCGACCGCGACCATCGTGGTCGCCGACAGTGCCCTGGGCGTGGGCCAGACCTCGCTGGTGACCATTACCTTCAGCGAAGCGGTGACCGGTTTCACCAACGCCGACCTGACCATCGACAACGGCACCTTGAGTGCGGTCAGCAGTAGCGACGGCGGCATCACCTGGACCGCCACGTTCACCCCGACCGCGGGCATCACTGACACCAGCAACCTCATCACCCTGGACAATACGGGCATTGCGGATGCGGCCGGCAACGCCGGCAGCGGCACCACCGACTCCAACAACTACATCATCGACAGCCAGCGCCCGACCGCCACCATCGTGATGACTGACTCGGCCCTCAAGGCTGGCGAAACCTCGCTGGTGACCATTACCTTCAGCGAGGCGGTGACCGGCTTCACCAACGCTGACCTGACGGTGGAGAACGGCACGCTGAGCGCGATCAGCAGCAGCGATGGCGGCATCACCTGGACCGCCACCTTCACCCCGACCGCGGGCATCACCGACCTCAGCAACCTGATCACCCTGAACAACAGCGGGGTCAGCGACCTGGCGGGCAACGCCGGGATGGGCACCACCGGCTCCGCCAACTACACCGTCGAGACCGTGCGGCCGACGGCCACCGTGGTGGTCGCCGACACGGCCTTGAAGGCCGGTGAAACCAGCCTGGTGACCATCACCTTCAGCGAGGCGGTGAGCGGCTTCACCAACGCCGATCTGACGGTGGCCAACGGCACCCTGAGCGCGGTCAGCAGCAGCGACGGCGGCGTCACCTGGACCGCCACCTTCACCCCGACCACGGGCATCACCGACACCAGCAACCTCATTACCCTGGACAACAGCGGGGTGACCAACGCCTCCGGCAACACGGGTACCGGCACCACCGATTCCAACAACTACACCCTCGACACGACCCGCCCGACAGCCACCATAGTGGTGGTCAACCCGATCCTGGCGATCGGCGAAAGCAGCCTGGTGACCATCACCTTCAGCGAGGCGGTGAGCGGTTTCGACAACGGCGACCTGACGGTGAGCAACGGCACCTTGAGCGCGGTCAGCAGCAGCGACGGCGGTATCACCTGGACGGCCACTTTCACCCCGACCGCCAATATCGCCGACACGACCAACGTCATCACCCTGAACAACAGCGGGGTCAGCGACGCGGCGGGCAACGCCGGCAGCGGCAGCACCGACTCGAACAACTTCATCATCGACACCGGGCGTCCGACGGCCACTATCGTGATCGCCGACACGGCCCTGAAGGCGGGCGAGACCACCACTGTCACCATCACCTTCAGCGAGGCGATCAGCGGTTTCACCAATTCGGACCTGACCGTGGCCAACGGCACCCTGAGTGCGCTGAGCAGCAGCGACGGCGGCATCACCTGGACCGCGATCTTCACCCCGGGCATCAACATCAGCGACAGCAGCAACCAGATCACCCTGAACAATGCGGGGGTGATCGACGCTGTCGGCAACGCCGGCGTGGGCAGCACCGACTCGGCCAACTATGTCATCGACACCGTTCGGCCCACGGCCACCGTCGTGGTCGCCAACCCGATGCTGGCCGTGGGCGATACGTCCCTGGTGACCATCACCTTCAGCAAGGCCGTCAGCGGCTTCGATAACAGCGACCTGACGGTGGCCAACGGCACCTTGAGCGCGGTCAGCAGCAGCGACGGCGGTATCACCTGGACGGCGACCTTCACGCCGAACGCCAATGTCACCGATGCCAGCAACCTGATCACCCTCAACGGTACTGGCGTGACGGACGGCTCGGGCAATACCGGGCTGGGCAGCACGGACTCCAACAATTACCTGATCGACACCCAGCGACCGACCGCGACCATCGTGGTCGCCAACAGCAGCCTCGGCGTCGGCCAGACCAGCCTGGTGACCGTCACCTTCAGCGAGGCGGTGGGCGGTTTCACCAACTCGGACCTGACCGTGGCCAACGGCACCCTGAGCGCGGTGAGCAGCAGCGACGGCGGCCGGACCTGGACCGCGACCCTGACGCCGACGGCCAACATCAGCGATACCAGCAACCAGATCACCCTGAACAACAGCGGGGTGAGCGATGCCTTCGGCAACGCCGGCAGCGGCAGCACCGATTCCAACAATTACGCGATCAATACCGTGCCGGGGGCCGACCCGGTGACCCAACTGCCGGTCGGCGATCCGGAGTTCCGCTCCAGCAATCCGGTGGTCCCGTCACTGCCGCCTTATGTACCGCTGCAGCCTGTGGTGGCCATGCCACCGGATGGCGACCTGGGCTCGCCGCTGACCTTCGCGCCGCTGTTCGAGCAGCGGGTGCTGGGCGACGGCATCCGGCCGTTGGGGGATATTTTCATCAATCGCGGGGCCCTGGCACCGAGCTATATCGCCCAGGTCTTCGGCAGCAGCGACGCCGGTGGCGACGGCAACGGCCATGGCTTCCTGGGCTTCGGTGGCGGCGACGGCGGGGTATTCAGCCAAAGCACGCTGTCGGTGCTGTTCGGCCAGGAAACCGCCGGGGACAAGGGGGCGCTCAAGCCCTTTGGCGACCATTCGCTCAAGACTGTCGATGCTACCCAGGGCGTGCATGGGGTGTTTGGGGCACCCTCGCTGACCCAGCAGCTACAGTTGATGCAAGACACGGAGCAACGGCAGATCCGCGATCTGGCCAAGGCGTTCGAACAGGCCGGCATCAGCGAAATGCCGGCCTGACACACCACTTAATACGATGTGGCACCCAGGGGCGAGACAAGGATGAATAAGAGTCAGAAGTTGTTCGGGGTCAGCTTGTTGGCGCTGATGGTCAGTGGTTGTGCCGTCAGCAGTAAACCGATTGAACGCAGTGCCAGCGAGCAGCGCGCCCGCAGCGACCTGCAGAGCATGTACAAGGACCAGGAGCCGTTGAGCGGTCCGCTGACCCTGCACCAGGCCATGGCCCGGGCAGTGAAATACAACCTCGAGGGGCGGTTGAAGATCATGGAAGAGGCCCTGGCCAAGCGCCAGCTGGACCTCGCCAGTTTCGACATGCTGCCGCGCATGGCGCTCTCCGCCGGCTATGTGGGACGCAACAACGTCAGCGCTTCCAGCAGCCAGAGCGTGGAAACCGGCAGCCAGTCCCTGGAACCGTCGACCTCCCAGGACCGGGACCGCAGAGTGGCCGACCTGACCATGGTCTGGAACGTCCTGGACTTCGGCGTCAGCTACATCAATGCCAAGCAACAGGGCGACCAGCGGCTGATCGTCCAGGAACGCCGGCGCAAGGTGATCAACACCATTGTCCAGGACGTGCGCTCGGCCTATTGGCGGGCGGTGGCGGCCGAACGCCTGCTCAAGCAGATCGACAGCCTCATGGGCCGGGTCGACCAGGCCCGCAGCAACAGCCAGAGCATGAGCCAGCAACGCATCGGCGACCCGGTGCAGGCCCTGGCCTACCAGCGCTCGCTGATCGAGGCCACGCGCCAGCTGGAGGAGCAGCGCCGGGCGCTGTCCCTGGCCAAGACCGAGCTGTCGACCCTGATCAACCTGCCCATGGGCACCAACCTGACCCTGGCGACCACCGACGACTATCCGATCCCGGAGCTCAAGGTGGACATGGCCCGCCTCGAGCACGAGGCCCTGACCAGCCGCCCTGAACTGCGCGAGCAGGATTACCAGAGTCGCATCAGCACGGCGGAAACCCGCAAGGCGATGCTGCGCCTGCTACCGGGCCTGGAGTTCTCCGCCGGTGGGCATTACGACAGCAACTCGTTCCTGGTCAACGACAAGTGGGCCGACTATGGGGTGAAGGTCACCTGGAACCTGTTCAACGTGCTCTCCGCGCCGGCGGCCATCGATACCGCCAAGGCCGGCGAAGAAGTCGCCGCGGCGCGTCGTCAGGCCATGTCGATCGCCGTGCTGGCCCAGGTCTACGTGGCCAACGCCAACTACCGCGACGCCCTGCGCCAGTTCAAGACCAGCCAGGAACTGGCCGACATCGACGGGCAGATCATCGGCCAGCTGCGCAACCGCTACCAGGCCAATGGCATCGGCGAGCTGGACCTGATCCAGGGCGAGCTCAATACCCTGCAGGCGGACCTGCGGCGGGACCTGGCCTATGCCGACCTGCGCAACGCCTATGGGCAGATCTTCGCCAGCGCCGGGCTCGACCCGCTGCCCAGGGAGGTGCAATCGACCCAGGTGCAGTCCATCGCTACGGCGCTGGCCAGCCGCGAGGCCGACTGGGCGGCCGGCAACATCACGGTGCCGGTGGCCCATGCCCAAGGACAATAACCTGCAGGCGCCGCCGGTCAGCGTCAGCCGGGCCCAGCGGGAAGCCCGCAACGGCCATCGCGGGGTGGCGATCCTGTTGACCGGCCTGCCGGCGGCGGGCAAGTCGACCCTGGCCCAGGCGCTGCAGGCCGGGCTGTTCCAGCATGGCCGACAGAGCCTGGTGCTGGACGGCGATGCCTTGCGCGGCGGCCTGAACCGCGACCTGGGGTTCGCCGAGGCCGACCGCCGGGAAAATATCCGCCGCGCCAGCGAGCTGGCGGCCTTGCTGGTGGACAACGGGCAGATCGTGATCCTGGCGATGATCGCGCCGCTGATCGAACAGCGCGAACTGTTCGCCCGGCGCCTGGGCGAGGACTATCTGGAAATCTGGTGCAGCGCCTCGCTCGCGGTCTGCGAGCAACGCGATCCCAAGGGCCATTACGCCCGTGCCCGCAGCGGCGAGCTGCCCGGTTTCACCGGCATCTCGGCGCCCTACGAGCCGCCACGGGCCGCGCTGGAACTGGACACCGGCCGCCAGTCGATCGACGCCTGCCTGGAGCAATTACTCGGCTGGCTGGTCGAGCGCCAGGTACTGCCGCCCTCATGAGCCGTCCGGCGTTCGCCCGGCTGCCGGTCGCCGTGGACCTGCCGCGGTTGTTGCGGGCCCTGGAGCGAATCCCCGCCAGTGCCTGGCAGGGGCATTTCAACGGCGGTTTCTACGACGGCGACTGGAGCGGCGTGGCGCTGATCTCGGCGGTCGACGCGCCGTCGGAGCTGGCGCCGGGCAAGGGCCTGCCGGTGCAGCGCGGGCCCTGGTTGCAGGACCCGGACTGGCAGCAAGCCTTGCAGCACCTGCCGTTGCAGATGGTCTCGGCGCGCCTGTTGCGGCTGGGCCCGGGGGCGTGCATCCATGAGCATCGCGACTACGACCTGGGCGGCCCGGACGCCGACCTGCGTCTGCACATTCCATTGCTCAGCCCGCCCGAGGTGGATTTCCTGCTCGACGGCCAGCGCATGCCCATGGTGGCGGGGGAGTGCTGGTTTCTCGACCTGTCGCGACCGCACCGGGTCGACAATCACGACCGCCAGCCGCGCATCCATCTGGTGCTCGACTGCCGCCCCGGCCCCTGGTTGGAGCAGGCGATCGCCGCGGGCGTGGCGACCACCCCGGCCCCCGGCGTAGGCCGTGCCGCCCTTGCCTTTGCGCGGTTCTGCCGGTTGCTGGAAGAGGACGCCGCGCTCTGCCAGGCCTTGCAGGAACCGACCGACAACGAAGCCTTCATCGCGCTTGCCCTGGCCCTGGCGAGCGAACGGGGCCTGGCGTTCAGTCGTGAGGACCTGCGTGCAGCCATGCGCCAGGGGCGTCGCCTGTGGAATGAACAATGGACGGCTTGAACCTGCACGGCTGGCTGCCGATCCGGATCTGGCAAGCGCAGGACGAGTGGCGGGTCGACTGGTGCTGGTTTGGCGACAGGCCGCTGCGGCAGCCGTTTTTCCGCGAGGCGGTCGAGGAGGGCCTGCGCCTGCCCTTCAATCAGGCGTTTCGCCGCCAGACTTCCCTGGCGGTGCTGACCCAGTGGCAGCAGCGCAGCCCGGGCCTGGCCCCCAGCGCCTTTATCTTTCACGCCTCGCGCTGCGGTTCGACCCTGATCAGTCAGATGCTGGCCCAACTGGACGACCACATAGTGGTCTCCGAACCGCCGGCCCTGGATGCCCTGTTGCGCAGCTCGCTGGCGCCGGGCGAGCGCGCCGCGGCAATCCTCGGGCTGTTGTCGGCCTATGGCCAGGTGCGTGGCGGCGGCGAACGACGGTTGGTGATCAAGCTCGACGCCTGGAACATCGGCGAGCTGCCGCTGCTGCGCCAGTGTTTTGCCGATACGCCGTGGCTGTTCCTGTATCGCGATCCGCTGGAAATCGCCGTGTCCCATCTGCGCCGTGCCGGCATGCACATGACGCCGGGGTTGCTCGGGCCTTGCGCGCTGGACGATGGCGCGCCCTTCCATGATCGCGAAAGCTGGATCGCCCGGCGCCTGGGGCGCTTGTTGCAACTGGGGCTGGAACACTGCCGCGAGCGGGCGGGCCTGGCGCTGAACTACAACGAGCTGCCCGGCGCGGTGGACGGCCATCTGGGGGACTTTTTCGGCCTGGACGCCCTGCAGCGGCAAGCGGCGTTCGCCAGGATCGGCCAGCATGCCAAGCAGCCGGCACAGGCTTTCGTCGACGACCGCCAGGGCAAGCAGGCCCAGGCTTCTGCCAGGCTCAGGGAGCAGCTGGAGCAATGGGCCCGGGCGCCTTACGCGGCGCTGGAACAACTGCGTGAACGCGCCTCAGGGCTTCGACGATAACTCGGCCATGCCCTTGAGCAGCTCGATGGGCAATGGAAAGACAATGGTCGAGCTTTTGTCGCCAGCGATCGATCCCAGGGTCTGCATGTAGCGCAGTTGCATGGCCCCGGGCTGCCGGCCGAGCATTTCGGCGGCCTGCATGAGCTTTTCCGAAGCCTGCAATTCGCCCTCGGCATGGATCACCTTGGCCCGGCGTTCCCGTTCGGCCTCGGCCTGTTTGGCGATGGCGCGGATCATCGATTCGTTGAGGTCGACGTGCTTGATCTCGACGTTCGCCACCTTGATGCCCCAGGCGTCGGTCTGGGCGTCGAGCACCTGCTGGATATCGGCGTTCAGGCGTTCGCGCTCGGCCAGCAGCTCGTCCAGTTCATGCTTGCCCAGCACCGCGCGCAGGGTGGTCTGGGCCAGTTGGCTGGTGGCCATGAGGAAGTCCTCGACCTGGATGATCGCCTTCTGCGAGTCCAGCACGCGGAAATACAGCACGGCGTTGACCTTGACCGAGACGTTGTCGCGGGTGATCACGTCCTGGGGCGGCACGTCGAGCACCACGGTGCGCAGGTCGACGCGCACCATCTGCTGGACGATCGGAATCAGCAGCACCAGCCCCGGCCCCTTGACCCGCCAGAAGCGCCCGAGCTGGAACACCACTGCGCGTTCGTATTCGCGCAGGATGCGAAACGTCGAGACCGCCAGTGCCAGGAACAACGCCAGCAGCGCGCCAAAACCCAATTCCAGACCCATGTCATCCTCCTCGCGACGCGGCTTCGGCCGTCGTCACTTCCAGAAGCAGCCCTTTGCGCGCCACCACCCGGACCTGTTGTCCGGTTTGCAACGGCGTTGCGCTCAGTACCTGCCAGTGTTCGCCCTGCAACAGCACCCAGCCGTTGTAAGGGTTGCCCGGTTGCACGGCGGTGATTGTGGTGAAGCTGCCCACCAGCCCGGCGTCGCCGGCAACCTGTTGGCGCCGGCGCGCCCGCACCGCCATGCTCGCCAGCGTCACCAGCAAGACCGCGCTGACCACGGCCAGGCTGACGATGAGCGGCAGGGGAATGCCATAACCGGGGACATCGGTGTCCATCAGGATCACCGCGCCGGCGACAAAGGAGACGATGCCGCCGAAGCCGATGACGCCGAAGGTCGGTAGAAAGGCCTCGGCGACCATGAAGGCGATGCCCAGCAGGATCAGGGCCACGCCGGCGTAGTTCACCGGCAGCAGTTGCAAGGCATACAAGCCGAGCAGCAGACAGATGCCGCCGAGCACGCCGGGCACCGCGGTGCCCGGGTTGACGAACTCGAAGAACAGCCCGTAGATGCCGATCATCATCAGGATCAGCGCCACGCTGGGGTGGGTGATGACCGACAGCAACTGCGTACGCCAGTCCGGGTCGTGATGGATCACCCCTGCGCCCAGGGTATGCAGTTGCACCGCCTGGCCGGCGGCGATGAGGAGCTTGCCGTCGAGTTGCCTGAGCAGGCCGCCCAGGTCATCCGCGACATAGTCGACCACCTTCAGCTTCAAGGCTTCCTGGGCCGGCAGGCTGACCGCCTCGCGCACCGCCTGTTCCGCCCATTCGGCGTTGCGCCCGCGCAGTTGCGCCAGGCCACGGATATAGGCCGCGGCGTCGTTGATCTGCTTGTGGGTGAGGGTGTCGGTTTCCGGCTCCGGTTCTTTGTCCGAGCGCGGCGCGGCGGGCGGATTGCCCGGGTCGGGCTGCCCCGGCATGCCGACCCGCACCGGGGTGGCGGCCCCGAGGTTGGTGCCCGGGGCCATGGCGGCGATATGGCTGGCATACAAAATGTAGGTACCGGCGCTGGCGGCCCGGGCGCCGCTGGGGGCGACGAAACTGGCCACCGGCACCGGGCTGGCGAGGATCGCCTTGATGATCGAGCGCATCGAGGTATCGAGACCGCCCGGAGTGTCGATGCCCAGCACCACCAGTTGCGCGTGCTCGTCGGCGGCCTTGCCCAGGCCGCGCACGATATAGTCGGCGCTGGCGGGGCTGATCACGTCATTGACCGTGAGCACCACCACCGGGGCCACGGCCTGGGCGTGCCCGGTCGGCAAGCCGATCAGCCATCCCAGCAGCAGCCCCTTCAGTGTTGCCCGCCACCCACGCCCGTTCATCCGACCCTCCTGGAGAGTCATGCACCTCGGCAGTCAGCCGTCGGCTCTGTCCTTGAGTCTAGTAGAGCCCGGGATCGATCGAATCTTGAGCAGCCTGGCCCCATGCCGTTCGGAAGTTAGTCGGTGGGCGAAGGCGCCGCGTCCTAGACTTGGGGAAGGGAGTGACCGGTTGTTAACCCAGGGTCCTGCAAGGCCGTTCAGGACAGAGAGGTGCATCATGCGTATGGCAAGAACCGTGCAACGCAGCCTGGAACAGGCGCATTGCGATTTTGACGTGGTGGCTCACCCTCATTCGGCGAGCAGCCTGGAAACCGCCCGGGTCGCGGGGGTTCCCGCCGAGCGCGTGGCCAAGTCGGTGATCCTCGACGATCGTCACGGCCACTACCTGATGGCGGTGCTGCCGGCCAGCCGGCACCTGGACCTGAGCAAGGTCCGTGGCAGCAGCGAATGGCAGATCACCCGGGAAAGCACCCTGGCGCATCTGTTCAGCGACTGCGAGCGGGGAGCGGTACCGGCGCTGGGCGAATCCTATGGCCTGGACGTGGTGATCGACCCCTTGCTGACCCGTCAGCAAGACATCTATGTCGAAGCCGGCAACCACAACAACCTGGTGCATCTGAGCATGGACGAGTACCTGAAAATGGTGCCCCATGCCGAGGTGTGCGAGCTTAGCCAGTAAGGTTGCGGCGGGCATATCGGGCAAGCCCCGTTCCTGCGGGAACGGGGCTTGCCCGCGAGCGTCTGTGCAGCATCCACCCAACCCATTCAGGAGCCACCCATGGAATCCCCATCCCACACCCTGCCAGCCCTGTTCAAACAACTGGGCCTGCCCGACGACCCCGTCGGCATCGACCGTTTCATCGCCACCCATTCACCGCTGAAACCGGAACTGCACCTGGCGGACGCCTTCTTCTGGACCCGCAGCCAGGCGGACTTCCTGCGCGACGAGATCCTCGACGATGCCGACTGGGCGGAGGTTGTGGATCAACTGGATGTGTTGTTGAGGAAGGGGCGAAGCGTTTGAGACGTCAGGCTTCGGTTGGCGGCCACTGGCGTGCGCTGTGCACCAGCGCCAGGACCCATACCGCGTCCTGATGGAGCTGGTAGACCAGGCGGTAGCTTTGATGGGGGATCAGTTCGCGGGTCCCCGGGATCAATCCGGGGCGGCCCGCTTGAGGGTGTTGTTCCAACTGCGTGGCCGACCGGCTGAAGCGGATGTCCATATCCAGCGCCGCCTGCGGGTTCAGGGCATGCAGGTAATCCCATATTTCTGCACGATCCTGTGCGGCTTGCGGCGTCCAGATCACTTTCATTGTCGGGGTGTTACCTGAGCCCTGCGGGCGGCGAAGGTGGCTTCCAGATCATCGTTGGCGATGCCTGTCCCGGCCGTCATGGACGCGCGTGCGGTGTCGACCTTCTGCTGCAGGAAGGCTTCGTACTCTCGAGCCTCCCGTTTCTCCTGGACGAACTGACGCATCATTTCCCGGACGATTTGCGAGGCTGGGCGATGGCTGGCCTCGGCCTCGGCCATGAACTGATCGCGCAGGTCAGCTTCGAGTTTCATCGTGAAAACAGCATGTTTGGGCATCAGGTAGCTCCTGCAAACGTATATACCAAGTATATACACCATCAGTACTTGAACCGGCTCAAGCTTCCCCGCAACGACGATCGGTCGGTTCAATTGTTTCAAAACTTGACTGAAGTCAACGCAGCATTGATAGTTAGCAAACTAACAGTGTGCGAACTTTCCTTTGCCCGACTCTCTCGAATCGCTCCAGATGAATATCAGCAGTGGCATGGTGGTCGCCGCGCGGCATTGGCGGCGGATTTGCCAGAGCACGCTGGTCAACTATGGAATCTCCGAAGCCTGCGCCGTGCCCCTGCTGATGATCGGGCGCCTGGGCGAGGGCGTGCGCCAGGTGACGGTGGCGCAGGCGGCGGGGATGGAAAGCCCGTCGCTGGTGCGCCTGCTGGACCAGCTGTGCAGCGCCGGTTACGCCTGCCGCACTGAAGATCCCCACGACCGCCGGGCCAAGTGCCTGAGCCTGACCGACGCCGGTCGCGAGCTGGTGCAGGCGGTGGAAGCCGAGCTGGTGCGCCTGCGCCGCGACGTGCTGGAAGGCATCCCGCCCGCGGACCTTGCGGCGGCGCTGCGGGTGATCCGCGCCTTCGAATCGGCTGCCCAGTTGCCGGTGGTGCCCGCTTGAACGGTTTTTTTACCGGCGTGCCGCCAGCCCGCGACTGGTTTTACGGCGTGCGCACCTTTGCCGCGTCGATGATCGCCCTGTACATCGCCATGCTCATGCAGATGCCGCGCCCGTACTGGGCGATGGCCACGGTGTACATCGTCTCCAGCCCCTTTGTCGGGCCCACCAGCTCCAAGGCGCTGTACCGCGCGATCGGGACCTTTCTCGGTGCCTCGGCGGCGGTGCTGTTCGTGCCGATGTTCGTGCAGAGCCCTTATTTGCTGGTGGTGATCATCGCCCTGTGGACCGGCATCCTGCTGTTCCTGTCCCTGCACCTGCGCACCGCCAACAGCTACGCGCTGATGCTGGCCGGCTACACCCTGCCGCTGATCGCCCTGCCGGTGGTGGATAACCCATTGGGGGTGTGGGACGTGGCGGAGGCCCGCACCGAGGAGATCTTCCTCGGCATCGTCTGCGCGGCGGTGGTCGGCAGCCTGTTCTGGCCCCGGCGGCTGGCGCCGGTGTTCGTCGACTCGGCGGGCAAGTGGTTCGCCGATGCCGCCACCTACAGCCAGCGTTTTCTCGCCCGCGATGTGCAGCCCGAAGCCGTCAGTGCCTTGCGCGCCTCCATGGTCGCCACCTTCAACAGCCTGGAGCTGATGATCGGCCAGTTGCCCCACGAAGGCGCCCGCCCGCAGACCGTGCGCAATACCAAGGAACTGCGTGGGCGCATGATCCACCTGCTGCCGGTGGTGGACGCCCTGGACGATGCGTTGTACGCCCTGGAACGGCGCACCCCGGAGCTGGTGGACCGGTTCGCGCCCCTGCTGGCCCAGGCCGGCGAATGGTTGCAAGGCACCGCCGAGGGCGCGCCGGTCGAGCGCTGGCAAGCCCTGCGCAGTCAGCTCGACGTCTTGCAGCCCGACGCCGAAGCCCTCGACGACCGGCGCCAGCTGCTGTTTTCCAATGCCCTGTACCGCCTCGGTGAGTGGATCGACCTATGGCAGGACTGCCGCAGCCTGCAGCACGCCATTCAATGCGAAAGCCAGGACATCTGGCGCGCGGTCTATCGCCACTGGCGCCTGGGCCGCCTGACGCCGTTCCTTGACCGTGGGCTGATGCTGTATTCAGCGGCCTCCACCGTCCTGGCGATTATCGTCGCCTCGGTCCTGTGGATCCTGCTGGGCTGGACCGACGGCGGCAGCGCGGTGATCCTGGCGGCCGTGGCCTGCAGTTTCTTCGCCGCGATGGACGACCCGGCGCCGCAGATCTACCGGTTCTTCTTCTGGACCGCGATGTCGGTGCTGTTCGCCAGCCTCTATCTGTTCCTGATCCTGCCCAACCTGCACGACTTCCCGATGCTGGTGCTGGCCTTCGCCGTGCCCTTCATCTGCGTCGGCACCCTGACGGTACAGCCGCGTTTCTACCTGGGCATGCTGCTGACCATCGTCAACACCTCGTCCTTCATCAGCATCCAGGGTGCCTACGACGCCGACTTCCTGAGCTTCGCCAACTCCAACCTGGCCGGGCCCATGGGCCTGCTGTTCGCTTTTGTCTGGACCCTGGTCGCCCGGCCATTCGGCTCGGAACTGGCGGCCAAGCGCCTGACCCGTTTCAGTTGGCAGGACATTGTCGGCATGACGGAGCCGGCGAACCTGGCCGAACACCGGCATCTGGGCGTGCAGATGCTCGACCGCCTGATGCAGCACCTGCCGCGTCTGGCCATGACCGGCCAGGACACCGGCGCCGCCCTGCGCGAAGTGCGCGTGGGCCTGAACCTGCTGGACCTGCTGGCCTACGCCCCGCGAGCCGGGAGCAACGCGCAGGCGCTGTTGCGTCAGGTGGTGGCCGAGGTCGGCGCCTACTTCAAGGCTTGTCTGAAGGCCGGTGAACGCCTGCCGGCGCCGAGCCTGCTGCTGATGACCCTGGATCGCACCCGGCGCACGCTCGATGCCCGCAGCCAGGACGACCCGGCAACCCGTTTGCACCTGCTGCACGCCCTCAGCGGCCTGCGCCTGGCCCTGCTGCCTGGCGTGGAGTTCGTCGGGGGCGGCGAACTCGAAGAACCGCTTCCCCATGGCATCGATGGAGCGCCTTTATGATCGGTGACCTGGATATCAGCGGGGTGTTCCTGCCCACGCTGCTGGTGCTGATGGGCATTACCTATGGCCTGTACCTGGTGGTGCACGGGGTGCTGACGCGCCTGCACTTTTATCGTCTGGTCTGGCACCGGGCGTTGTTCAACGTTGGTCTGTACGCTTTGCTGCTCGGCGCCGTGGACTCCCTCAGTCGATACCTGATGACATGAAAAAACCTCTATTGACCATTGGCCGTGTGGTCCTGACTTTGCTGGTGGTGACCTTCGCGGTCGTGGTGGTCTGGCGCATGGTGATGTACTACATGTTCGCGCCCTGGACCCGGGACGGGCATATCCGCGCCGATATCGTGCAGATCGCCCCGGACGTCTCCGGGCTGATCCAGCAGGTGCAGGTGCGGGACAACCAGCTGGTCAAGCGCGGCCAGGTGCTGTTCAGCATCGACCAGGACCGCTTCGGCCTGGCCCTGCGCCAGGCCAGGGCCGCCCTGGCCGACCGCCAGGAAACCCTGGCCCAGGCCCAGCGCGAGGCCAAGCGCAACCTCAGCCTGGGCAACCTGGTGCCCCGCGAGCAACTGGAAGAAAGCCAGTCCCGCGTGGCCCGCGCCCAGTCGGCCCTGGCCGAAGCCCAGGTAGCGGTGGACAGCGCCCAGTTGAACCTCGACCGTTCGGTGATCCGCAGCCCGGTGGACGGCTACGTCAACGACCGGGCGCCGCGGGCCCAGGAATTCGTCACCGCCGGCCGCCCGGTGCTGTCGGTGGTGGACAGCAATTCCTTCCATATCGACGGTTATTTCGAAGAAACCAAGCTCGACGGCATCCATATCGGCCAGGGCGTCGATATCCGGGTGATCGGCGATCGCGCGCGGCTGCGCGGGCATGTGGAAAGCATCGTCGCCGGGATCGAGGACCGCGACCGCAGCAGCGGCTCCAACCTGCTGCCCAACGTCAACCCGGCCTTCAGCTGGGTGCGCCTGGCCCAGCGGATTCCGGTGCGTATCGCCTTCGATGAGGTGCCGGAGGACTTCCGCATGATCGCCGGGCGTACCGCCACCGTCTCGATCATCGACGATCGGGCGCCGTTGCAGTTCCTGCCGGAGGCGTGGCGATGAACGGTGCCCTGCGTCTGGCCACGGCGGGGCTCGGCCTGCTGCTGTCGGCTTGCCAGGCGGTCGGCCCCGACTACCAATTGCCGAAGGATGCGGCGCTGCGCCGCGGCGACCTGCAGGGCGAACTGGCCGGTGCGGGCGACAACGTGGTTTCGGCGCCGGTCCCGGCGGACTGGTGGCGCCTGTACCAGGACCCGCGCCTGGACCAACTGGTGCAGCAGGCCATGGCCTCCAACACTGACCTGCGGGTGGCGGCGGCCAACCTGGCGCGGGCCCGGGCCCAGGTGGACGAAGCCCAGGCGGCCGGTGGCTGGAGCGGCGGGGTCAAGGCCGGGGTCGAGCGCTTGCAGGAGTCAGGCGAAGCCTTCCTGCTGCCGGAAAAAGTGCCGGTGGCCAACGTCGGCAACCTGTCCATCAGCACCTCCTACCAGTTCGACCTGTTCGGCACCCTGCAGCGCGGCATCGAGGCGGCCCAGGCCAACGCCGACGCGACCCAGGCCGCGGCCGACACCGCGCGCATCACCCTGGTGGCCGATGTGGTGCGGGCCTACACCCAGGTCTGCGCAGCCAACGAAGAACGGGAAATCGCCGAGCGTTCCCTGGCCCTGCAGGCCCAGGGCACCGAGCTGATCCAGCGCCTGCGCGACGCCGGGCGCGGCGACGAGACCCAGGTCACCCGTTCGCAGACCCAATTCAAATCCCTGCGCGCCGAACTGCCGCGCTATGAGGCGGCGCGCCAGGCCGGCCTGTTCCGGCTGTCGATGCTCCTGGCCAAACCGCTGAACCAGTTGCCGGCCGGCACCGACAGCTGTGCCGAGCTGCCGCATATGGCGCAATTGTTGCCGGTGGGTGACGGCGCGACGCTGCTCAAGCGCCGCCCCGACGTGCGCCAGGCCGAGCGCCAGCTGGCCGCCGCTACCGCGCGGATCGGCGTGGCCACCGGGGCCCTGTACCCCGACATCAGCATCGGCGCGACTGTCGGCACCGTGGGCATTCTCGACAACCTCGGCAAGCCGTCCACCAACCGCTGGGGCTTCGGTCCGCTGATCAGCTGGACGGTACCGGCCAACGGCGCCCGCGAACGCATCCACGAGGCCGAAGCCGCCAGCCAGGGCGCTTTGGCGCATTTCGACGGGGTGGTGCTCAACGCCCTCCGCGAAACCCAGACCGGCCTGGCCCAATACAGCGCCCAGCTGCAGCGCCGGGACGCCCTGGCCGATGCCGAGCAGTCGGCGCGGCAGGCCGCCGACCAGACCCATCGCTTCTTCCAGGCCGGGCGCGAGTCGTTCCTCGCCGACCTGCAGGCGACCCGCACCTATACCGACGTACGGGCCCAGTTGGCGGCGGCCAACACCCAGGTGGCGATGAGCCAGATCGACCTGTTCCTGGCCCTGGGCGGTGGCTGGGAAAGCGGACGAACGCAAGCTTCGAACCCCAGCAAACCCTGAGGCCGTTGCTATGCTTTGAACAGTTGGGGAGCGCTTTGCGGGAGGTGCTCGACCAGCGGTCAGGCACGTGATGGTCATGGGGATTCAAATAATGAAAAACCCTTATGCTCTCGGCTTCTGGTGCGCCACGGTCGCACTGGTGCTGCTTTCGGCGACTTACTTCTATGGCGTCATGCTGGCGCACCAGATCGACAAGGCGATGATCTTCCTCGACAGCGCCAGCGCGCTGATCGCCGTGATCGCCATCGTGTTTGTCGCCTGGGCGTCGTACCAGACCCAGAAAATCAAAAAAAGACAGCTGGAACAGGGCAAGACCCTGGTGGCGATCTGGGACACCAAAGTCGCCCTGCGCCGGGTCGAAACGGTGTTCGACCGTTACTTCTGGGGCAGTTACTGGCAGCCGGGACGGACCTTCCAGGAAGTCATGGGCGAATTGACCGGCACCCCCCTGGAAAAAAGCCTCGAAGCCCTGAAACAACAATGCGTGTTGCTGGATAAACAGGCCGCGGACGGCCGCCACTGGCTGAACAATGCCCGCGAGCTGTCCGACGTCGCCGCGGCCATGGCCCGCGAGCGTTATCAACTGGACTTCTGCGACCCGGGCTCGGAAGCGCCGGGCGGTGCAGTCATCAACCGGGATTTCGAAGTGCTGGTCTACACCTGGACCGCTCGCCTGAAAAGCTTCGATCACCAGCTCGACGCCATGGAGACCGAATACTCCGAACACCCCGCATAGCCCTGTAGCCCTGTAGCCGCTGCCGAGCCTCGGCGAGGCAGCGATCGGTTTGGGCGGCATTCCGACGTAGCAACCGCAAAACCTGAGTCCGCGATCCCCCTGGAAAAACGCATAGGCCCGCAGCAACCACAGGTTTCCTTAGCCCCGCTTTCGCAACTTTTCACATGGAAAGGTTGGGCCGCCCAGCCCGGCCGGTGCTAACCTTCGGCAGTTTTATGCACAGTCGAGCCACAACCCGTGCCGGGTTCAGGGAAGACGGTCACTCATTCAAACAACGGATCGATCGGGTCAGATAATGAATAAATCAGCAGGCGTACTGTTAGGAATCGTCGTGGCAGTGGGGGCTATCAGCGCTGGCGGCGCCTGGTACACCGGGACCAAGCTGGAAGGGGTGCTGCAAACCTCCATCGCCGATGCCAACAAGGAACTGCAGGCAGCCATGGTCGGTTCCAACGGTACCGCCAGCCTGGAGCTGGTATCCCTGGAGCGCCATCTGTTCAGCAGCACCGCGCGCTACCGCCTGAAGGGACAAGGCGAGATGTTCGGCGACAGCACCGAGGGCGTCGAGCTGGTGTTCGTCGACCATATCGAACACGGCCCGCTGCCGTTCTCGCGGCTGATGACCCTGAAATGGCTGCCGGTCATGGCCAGCAGTCACTACGAGCTGGAAAAGAACACCCTGACCGAAAAATGGTTCGCCGCCACCAAGGATGCCTCGCCGCTCAAGGGCGTGGTCAACCTGGGCTACGACCGTTCCGCCACCGGCAGCCTGGAGTTGCTGCCGCTGGAAACGGCCCTGGATGACAAGTCGACCCTCAAGTTCTCCGGCCTGAAACTGGAACTCTCGGCCAGCGCCGACGCGAAGAAGGTCAAGGCCGACGGCTACATGGACAGTTTCAAGCTCAACAGCGTCGCCGAAGACCAGACCCCGGTGCAGTTCGAACTCAACGGCCTGACCCTGGCCAGCAACCTGACCAAGAGCAGCTACGGCTTCTACGTCGGCGAAAACATCCTGGAACTGCGCAGCACCCAGGCCACCTTCGGCGAGAAGCAATCGGTGCTCAGCTTCAACAACTCACAGGTCAAGAGCACCACCGACGAGACGGGCGCCCACCTGGCTGGCCGCGCGGACTACAAGGTTGGCGAGGTAGCCCTCAACGGCAAGGCGGTCGGTTCGGCGCAAATGACCTGGAGCATGAAGAACCTGGACATCGCTTCCGGCATGTCGCTGATGCAGGTCTATCAGAACAAGTTGCAACCTTACGAAGCCGCGGTCGCCGAAGCCGAGGCCGCTGGCCAGCCGGCCCCCGAGCTGAACCTGAGCGAGGCCGAGCAGGCCCAGGTCAAGGCTGACCTGGACAAGCTGCTGGCTGCCCAGCCGCATCTCGCCCTGGACAATCTGTCGTTCAAGACCGCCAACGGCGAAAGCCGCGCCAGCCTGGTGCTGGACCTGAACAAGCCACAATCCATGGAGTTGCCGCTGGAGGAGTTGAGCAAGCAACTGCTGACCCAACTGGACCTGAAGCTGCTGCTGTCCAAGCCGATGATCGCCGACGTGGCGGCGCTGCAGGCGCAACTGGACGGCGTGACCGATCCCAAGGCCATCGCCGATCAGGGCAGCATGGCCGCCGACATGCTCAGCGGCATGGCGCTGGGCACCCAGCTGGCCAAGCTGGAGGGCAACGACATCGTGTCCAAGGTGCGCTACGCCAACAACGAAGTGGACTTCAACGGCCAGAAAATGACGCCTGAGCAGTTTGTCGGCTTTGTCATGAGCAAACTGGGTCCTGTCACCATCCAGTAACCCGTTCCAAGCCGTTCGACCCGCCAACGCCCGGCCTCTGCATTCGCAGTCGCCGGGCGTTTTGCTGTGGGCGGCAGACCGCCCGACCGCTTCGAACAGGGCTGCAGGCCGCATTATTCAAGGCCCGGGCAAAAAATCGAATCTGAATAAATATTGCATTTCGATATCTGAACTAACCTTGCGTGGAAGACTGACCCTGAAGCTGGCCGAATCATTCGATTCGGTTTCCTGATACCCGTCAGGCAGGGGGAGTATCCAGAAACTCCGGCTAGCCATGTAAGGATGCTGACGAAATGCCGCTGATAGTTCATCCCTTGCGTCGTTGTGCTTTGCGCCCGCTGTTTCGCTTGGCGTTGTGCAGTCAATTGTTATGGCCAACCCTGGTTCTCGCCGACGCGGCGTATGACCAATTGATCCTTGATGCCCGAGCCGGAACCTATGCGCCCGCACTGACTCATCTACGCCAGGTCCCGGCCGACCAGTTGACCACCGGCCTGGTCAGCGATCACCTGCAGATCGCCAGTTGGGCCGGCCTCGATGCCGAGGTGGTCAATGTCTATGAGACCCAGGCCCGTGGCCGGGTGTTGCCGACCCAGGCACTGACCGCCACCGCGCGAGCCTATCGCAACCTCAAGCGTTGGGACTCTGCGATCCAGCTTTACCGCCTGGCCCTCGAGCGCGAACCGCAGAACCCCGACCTGCAACTGGGCCTGGCCCTGACCCAGGCCGACTCCGGCCAACCCAACGTAGCCGTGCAGCGTGCCCGCGAACTGGTGGCGGCCAAGCCCGACGATGCGACCCGGCGCCTGGCCCTGGGCTATGCCCTGACCCGCGCCGACCTGCCCCATGACGCCCTGTTCGAATTCGACCAGGCGTTTGTCCGCGCCGGCAGCAAGCCGGAAGTCGCCCGCGAATACATCCTCGCCCTGCAGCGCGCCCGTTTGCCGGAGCCGGCGCTGCGCCTGGCCCGCCAGCGCCCCGGGCTGCTCGATCCGGTCCTGCAGCGCCGCCTGGAAGGCGACGTGGCCGCCGAGCGCGTGCGCCTGACCGAGCTGGCCACCCGCAGTGAGAAAGAGCGCTATGTCATCGCCGACCGCGCCCTGGCCGATTACGACCAGTTGATCGCGACCTGGACCCCGGACCCGACAGCCAAGGAGGATGTGAACCGCTGGCGCGTCGACCGCCTGGGCGCCCTCAGGGCCCGTGCCCGCACCGCCGAGGTCCTCGACGAATACCACAAGCTCACCGCCGAAGACGTGACCATCCCCACCTACGCCATGCGCTGGGTCGCGTCCTCGCACCTGGACCAGCGCAAGCCGGAGATCGCCAGCGATCTCTATCGCGAGGTGCTGGCGGCGCCGGACGCGGATATCAGCGACCGGGTCGAAGACAGCACGGCACTGTATTACGCGTTGCTGGAAAGCGACCGTCCGGAAGAAGCGCAGCAGGTCGCCGATGACCTGGCGAAAAGCCAGAAGCCCCGGGTCGAGCTCAAGGGGCTGCCGATGGGCAACCCCAACGATGAATGGATGGATGCCCAGCAACTGTCGGCGCAGTCCGGCACCTATAGCGAGGACCTGGCGGACAGCGAACAGCGCCTGGACAACCTGGTCAATCAGGCGCCGGGCAACCTCGGCCTGCGCCTGTCCCAGGCCAACCTGTACCTGGCCCGCAAATGGCCACGCCGCGCCGAAGGCCTGCTCAAGGAAACCGAGGTCCTGGAGCCTCAGGACATCAGCCTGGAAGTCGCCCAGGGCCATGCCGCCCTGGACCTGCAGGAATGGCGCCAGCTCGATGCCCTGACCGACGACGTGGTGCAGCGTTTCCCCGCCAACCGTCAGGTACAGCGCCTGGCCCGGCAGCGCGAGGTGCACAACATGGCCGAATTGCGCATCGAGACCTATGGCGGCAAGAGCTACGGCGGTGGCAGCAATGGCGCCGGCGCGGTCACCGGCAGCAAGGATTTCGGCATCGAGAGCGTGCTCTACAGCCCGCCCATCGCGCAAGACTGGCGGCTGTTCGGTGGCCTCGGTTATGCCACCGGCGACTTCGAGGAAGGTACCGGGCACCACCGCTGGCAGCGTGTCGGCGTGGAGCGCCGGACCCGGGACATGACCCTGGAAGCGGAAGTCTCCAACCACTCCTATGGCTTTGGCGACAAGCAGGGCGCGCGCCTGGCCATCGCCCGGGACATCAACGACCACTGGCAATACGGCGGCAGCCTGGAATACCTGTCGGCCAATACGCCATTGCGGGCGCTGAACAGCGACATCTACGCCAATGGCGGCAGCGCGTTCCTGCGCTGGCGGGCCAACGAGAGCCGCGAGTGGCGGCTGAGCCTGAGCCCGTCGCATTTCAGCGACGGCAACAACCGCATCGAAGCCCTGCTCACCGGTCGCGAGGGGATCTACACCACGCCCCACGTGCAGGTCGACCTGGGCCTGGAAGTCGGCGCGAGCCACAACACCAAGGAAGACACGCCGTACTTCAACCCCAAGTCGGACCTCACGGTCCTGCCGATGGTGAACGTCAATCACGTGCTCTATCGCCACTACGAAACTTCCTGGAGCCAGCAGTTCCAGGTGGGGGCCGGTACCTACAGCCAGCGTGACCACTCCACCGGAGGCATCGGCCTGCTCGGCTACGGCCAGCGCGTGACCTGGAACGACGTGTTCGAAGCCGGGGCCAACCTGAGCGTGATCAACCGGCCGTATGACGGGGATCGGGAAACCGATCTGCGCCTGCTCCTCGACCTTACTTATCGCTTCTAGAAGAGTTTGAAGATGCGCCAGATCAGCCGTTGCATCCTCCTGCTGGGAGCCGTGATTCTCAGCGCCTGTGCCCAGCAAGCCCCGGACTTCGTACCGCCGGCGCAGCGCCCCGTGCCGGCCAATGAAGCCCCATGGCCGAAAAACCATGTGCTGGGGATCGCCTACCACGATGTCAACGACCGCGACCCCGATCAGGCGGTGGTGGCGGTGCGCACCGAGCGACTGATCGAGCAACTGGCCTGGCTGCGGGAGAACGGCTACCAGCCCGTCACCGTGGACCAGATCCTGGCGGCGCGCAAAGGCGGTCCCGAGTTGCCGGCCAAGGCCGTGCTGCTGAGCTTCGACGACGGCTATTCGAGTTTCTACACCCGGGTGATGCCGGTGCTGCGCAGCTACAACTGGCATGCGCTGCTGGCCCCGGTGGGGGCGTGGATCGATACCCCGCTCAACCAGCCGGTGGATTTCGCCGGTACCCCACGCAAGCGCTCGGACTTCCTGACCTGGGAGCAGATCCGCGAGATTTCCCGTTCCGGCCTGGTGGAAATCGCCGCCCACACCGACGCCAGCCACAAAGGCATCCTGGCCAACCCGCAGGGCAACCTGCAGCCGGCCGCCGCCACCCGGCGTTACGACGCCACCACCAAGCGTTATGAAACCGAGGCCGAATTCGAGAGCCGCATGCGCAGCGACGTGGCGACTATCTCGAAGAAAATCCGAGCGGTCACCGGCTACAGCCCACGCATCTGGGTCTGGCCATACGGCACCGCCGACGGCACGACGCTGAGGGTGGTGGACGCACAGGGCTATGACATGGCCCTGACCCTCGACGATGGCCTCGACGCCCTCGACAACCTGATGAGCAGCCCGCGCTTCCTCGTGGACTCGGACCCGGACGGCGTGCATTTCTCCAACAGCATCGTCAGCGTGCAGACCCGCCCTCCGATGCGCGTGGTGCACGTGGACCTGGACAACGTCTACGACCCTGACCCGCAGCAGCAGGAAGCCAACCTCGGCAAGCTGGTCCAGCGCATGGCCGACATGGGAGCCGAAACCGTGTTCCTGCAGGCCTTCGCCGATCCCCAGGGCGACGGCCTGGTGCACTCGCTGTACTTCCCCAACCGTCACCTGCCGGTGCGCGCCGACCTGTTCGACCGGGTGGCCTGGCAACTGCGGACCCGGGCCCACGTCAAGGTGTTCGCCTGGATGCCGGTGCTCAGTTACGCCCTCGACCCGAGCCTGCCGCGCGTGACCCGCTGGAACCCGGAAACCGGCCAGGTGGCGGTCGACCCGGACCAGTACCGGCGCCTGTCGCCGTTCGATCCGCAGGTGCGCAAGATCATCGGTGAAATCTACGAAGACGTGGCGCGCCTGGCCTCGGTGGACGGCATCCTCTACCACGACGATGCAGTACTCTCCGACTTCGAGGACGCCAGCCCCGAGGCGCTGCGCACCTACGCCGCCAACGGCCTGCCCGGCTCGATCGCCGCGTTGCGCGCCGACCCGGCCGTGATGCAGCGCTGGACCCGGTTCAAGAGTCGTTACCTGATCGACTTCACCCACGAGCTGACGGCCAAGGTCAAGGCGATCCGCGGGCCGCAGGTGCTGACCGCGCGCAACCTGTTCGCCGAGCCGATACTCAATCCGCAGAGCGAAGCCTGGTTCGCCCAGAACCTCGACGATTTTCTCGTCAGCTACGACTGGACCGCGCCGATGGCCATGCCGTTGATGGAAGGGCAGTCGCGCAAGGCTTCCGGCGCCTGGCTGGAGCAGTTGGTGGCCACGGTCAAGACCCGCCCCGGCGCGCTGAAGCGCACCGTATTCGAGTTACAGGCCCGGGATTGGGCACAGAAGCCGGCGAACGATATCGACGCCGCACAGATGGCCGACTGGATGGGCCGACTCAAGCGCCAGGGCGCGAGCAGTTTCGGTTACTACCCGGATAACTTCCTCGAGAACTCGCCGGACCTGAAGACCATCCGTCCTGCGTTCTCCACCAAGTGGAATCCTTAAATCATGTGGGATCGACTGTTAGCCCTGCTCGTTCTGGCGATTGTCCTCGGGGTACCGCTGGGCCTGATCTTCCTGGTGACCGGCCAGTTCCTGATGGACTTCGTGTTCTATTACCCGCTGTTCATGTCCGGCCTGTGGATCGCCGGCGGCCTGTATTTCTGGCTGCACTGGGAGCGCCACTGGCCATGGGGCGAGAACACCTTGCCGCCGCCGCTGGCTGGCGAGCCGCTGATCAGCATCCTGATTCCCTGCTACAACGAGGGCGACAACGCCACCGATACCATCGAGGCGGCACTGGCCCAGCACTACCCGAACATCGAGGTCATCGCGATCAACGACGGCTCCAAGGACAACACCGCCGAAGTGCTGGATGCCCTGGCGCTGCGGGATCCGCGGCTGCGGGTGCTGCACCTGGCGGAAAACCAGGGCAAGGCCGTGGCCCTGCGCATGGGCGCGGTGGCGGCGCGCAGCGAATACCTGGTGTGCATCGACGGCGATGCCCTGCTGGCGCCCGATACGGCGGCCTATCTGGTAGCGCCGATGCTGGACAACCCGCGCCTTGGCGCGGTGACCGGCAACCCGCGGATCCGTACCCGCTCGACCCTGGTGGGCCGGGTCCAGGTCGGTGAGTTTTCATCGATCATCGGTCTGATCAAGCGCACCCAGCGGGTGTTCGGCAAAGTCTTCACCGTGTCCGGGGTGATAGTCGCCTTCCGTCGCACGGCGCTGCACCGGGTCGGCTACTGGAGCCCGGAGATGATCACCGAGGACATCGACATCAGCTGGAAGCTGCAGCTCGACCACTGGAACATCTTCTACGAGCCGCGGGCGCTGTGCTGGATCCTCATGCCGGAAACCCTGCGCGGGCTGTGGAAGCAGCGTCTGCGCTGGGCCCAGGGCGGGGCCGAGGTGCTGTTCAAGAACATTCGCGGCATCTGGGAATGGCGCCATCGCTACCTGTGGACCTTGTTGTTCGACTACTGCCTGTCCACCGGCTGGGCCTTCACCTTCCTGCTGTCGGTGATCTTCTGGGTCCTTGGCAAGTTTGTCGTCCTGCCCGAATCCATCGCCGTGGACGAGCTGATGCCGCCAGCCTTCACCGGGCTGGTGCTGGCGGTGGTCTGCCTGGGCCAGTTCGTGGTCAGCATCCTGATCGACCGGCGTTACGAGAAGGACATGTGGAAAACCATGTTCTGGGTGGTCTGGTACCCCCTGGTGTTCTGGTTCATCAGCCTGCTCACCACCCTGGTGAGCTTTCCCAAGGTGTTGTTCGGCGAACATCAGAAGCGGGCGCGCTGGGTCAGCCCGGACCGCGGCATCAAACCCATGGATGATGAAAAGGAGGTGCGCCGATGAAGATCATCCGAACCCGCCAGCGTCCGTTCCTGATGCTGGTGGATGTGTTCCTGACCATCATGGCCTGGATCGGCCTGCTGTACCTGTTGGTCCGTGGGCTCTTTCCCCTGATCGACAGCCACGAAGGACCGCGCGTCGACGTCAACCTGTTCGCGGCCCTGACCACCCTGCAGTTCTATGGCTGGGTCGCGGTCATCAATGCGGTGCTGTTGGTTTCCTGGGCGCGTTACCGCCAGCGCAGCCACAAGAAATATCCTCCACGCCAGCCGGCGCCGGTGGTGGACAACCAGCGTCTGAGCGAACGCTTCAACCTCAGCGACGAGACCTTCGCCCAGATCCGTCAGTCCGGGACCATGGTCGTGCACAACGATGCGGAGGGCGGCATCAGCCACGTCACTACCAAGTTCTTCCGGATCAACCCGGAGGACCAACCCCATCCGCCGCTGATGCCCGAGCCGCTGGAGCGGGTTATCCACCTGCCGGCCGAAGACAGCAAAGGCTAGGCGGAACCCGGACCACCCAGTGTGGTCAGCAAAAACCCCGGAGCTGAAAAAATCCGGGGTTTTTCGTTTACAAGCCGCCCCGACTCAAGCTCAATCAGCTCCGGTACCGCCCAATGGCAACGCTTCGCCGCGCGGCTATAGTCTTCCGGCTCCTATGAACCCATTCGCAAAAGGTGCTCGCGTATGTCCCGTTTCGCCTCTCTCAACACCTGGCTGGCCGCCAGCGCCGTCCTGCTGTGCCTGCAATTGCCGGTCCAGGCCCAGGAGCGTTTCACCCTGAACGTGCCAGGCGTCTCGGACAACCGCCTGTTCACCCCGGCCAGCGCCAGCGATGCCCAGGGCTGCGGCGGGCGCAACCAGTCGCCGGCCCTGGCCTGGACCGCCGGCCCCGAAGGCACCCGCAGCTACGCCATCGTGATGCACGACCCGGACGGCGCCAAAGGCCAGGGCGTGGACCACTGGGTGCATTACGGGATCAAGGCCAGCACCCGGCAGATCGCTGCGGGCGTGGGGGCCAAGGGCACCCTGGAAGGGCTGGGCGGCACCAACAGCAAAGGCACCACCACCTATGTTGGCCCGTGCCCGCCGCTGGGCGACAGTGCGCATCACTACATCATCCAGATCTACGCCCTGGAGCTGGCGCCCGACGCCTTGCCGGCCGGCCTGACCCGCGCCCAGCTGCTGGAGAAGATCAACGGCCACGTGCTGCGCAACAGCAGCGTGGTGCGGCGTTATCTGCGCTAAGCGAAAATTTTTCCGGGGGGCTTAACCCGAATTGCCCAGGGGTTTCGTCTGAAGGGGGGAATGGATCAATTTCTCCCGAGGTCAGCCCCCATGTTCCTTGCCCCGTACCACCTTCGCCCCGCTGCTCGGGGTTGCGCCGCCGGGCTGCTGTTGGCCCTGGCCGGTTGCGGCCAGTCCTCGCCGGATCCCCGGGATGCTCATTCGCCCGTGCAGGACGCGCCGCCGCCCCAGGCCGCCGTGCCGGCACCAGCCGAGGCCCGGCGCGCCGAGATGATCCTTGCCGGGCATAGCGCCAAGGCGTTCGCCCCGGCGCCGATGCCGGCTGTGATGCAGGAGCGCGAGTCGCTGCCCGACGGCTATCGCAGCGAGCCGCGCGAGCAGTATCAGAACCTGCCGGACAACCCGATCCACAGCGTGGCGCAGGCCCCGGTCTCGACCTTCAGCGTCGATGTCGACACCGGCGCCTATGCCAACGTCCGGCGCCTGCTCAACCAGGGCAGCCTGCCGCCGCAAGGCGCGGTGCGCCTGGAAGAGCTGGTGAATTACTTTCCCTACGATTACGCCTTGCCCACCGATGGTTCGCCCTTTGGCATGACCACCGAGATCGCGCCGTCACCGTGGAACCCCCACACCCGGCTGCTGCGCATCGGCATCAAGGCTTCCGATCGCGCGGTGGCCGAGCTGGCGCCGGCCAACCTGGTGTTCCTGGTGGATGTGTCCGGCTCCATGGACCGCCGCGAAGGCCTGCCGCTGGTGCAAAGCACCCTCAAGCTGCTGGTGGAGCAGTTGCGCGAGCAGGACCGGGTGTCGCTGGTGGTGTACGCCGGCGAGTCGCGGGTGGTGCTGGAGCCGACCTCCGGGCGCGACAAGGCGAAGATCCGCAACGCCATCGAGCAACTGACGGCAGGTGGCTCCACCGCCGGTGCGTCGGGCATCCAGCTGGCTTACCGGATGGCCCGCCAGGGCTTTATCGAGAACGGCATCAACCGCATCCTGCTGGCCACCGACGGCGACTTCAACGTCGGCATCAGCGACTTCGACAGCCTGCGGCAGATGGCCGTCGAGCAGCGCAAGAGCGGGGTGTCCCTGACCACCCTCGGCTTTGGCGTGGACAACTACAACGAGCACCTGATGGAGCAACTGGCCGATGCCGGTG
The DNA here is from genome assembly GCF_050280705.1 of Pseudomonas sp. NPDC089530. Taxonomy (NCBI): domain Bacteria; kingdom Pseudomonadati; phylum Pseudomonadota; class Gammaproteobacteria; order Pseudomonadales; family Pseudomonadaceae; genus Pseudomonas; species Pseudomonas sp. NPDC089530. Next base: position 93,206 of record NZ_JBNNVU010000006.1, read on the forward strand.
ATGGCAACTACGCCTACATCGACAACCTGCGCGAGGCGCGCAAGGTCCTGGTGGACCAGCTCGGCTCGACCCTGGCGGTGGTGGCCAAGGACGTGAAGCTGCAGGTGGAATTCAACCCGGCCCAGGTCAGCGAATACCGCCTGTTGGGCTATGAGAACCGCGGGTTGAAGCGCGAAGACTTCAGCAACGACAAGGTCGACGCCGGCGAAATCGGCGCCGGGCATACGGTCACCGCGCTCTATGAAATCGTGCCCAAGGGCGAGCCGGGCTGGCTGGAGCCATTGCGTTATGGCCAGACCAAGGCCCAGGTGCAATCGAACATCAAGGACGACGAACTGGCCATGCTGCGGGTGCGCTACCAGGCGCCGCAGGGCGGCAGCAGCCGGTTGCTCGAACGGCCGATCCTGGCCTCGCAGCAGCACCGGACGCTCGCCCAGGCCAGCGATGATCTAAGATTCGCCGCAGCGGTGGCGGCGTTTGCCCAGCAGCTCAAGGACGGCCGCTACACCGGCGACTTCGGCCTCAAGGACACGCTGGCCCTGGCGCGCGCGGCCAAGGGCGAGGACCGTTTCGGCCTGCGCGGCGAGTTCGTGCAGTTGGTGGAGCTGGCGCAAAGCCTGCAGGCACAGGCCGCGCCGACGACTCGGCCGGAGCGTGACGAACAGGCGTTGAGCCGCCGTGAGTAAGGTCATGACGAGTCACCACAAGGAGTTCAGCACAACCATGCCCAGGGCGAATCGAGCAGGGCCCGCCAGCAGCGACGAAACGCTGCTGGCGTGTTATCGCGCTGGCGACAGCGCCGCCTTCGAGCTGCTCTACCAGCGCCATCGCCAGGGTTTGTACCGGTTTCTGCTGAGCCTGTGCGACAAGGCCGAACTGGCCGACGAGGTCTACCAGGAGACCTGGCTCAGCCTGATCCGCACCGCCAGCGAGCCACAAGGCCGGGCCAGCTTTCGCACCTGGCTGTACCAGATCGCCCGCAACCGCCTGATCGACCACTGGCGCAAACACGGCATCCGCAACCCGCTGCACGACAGCTACGACGAGCAACTGCACGAGCTGGCCGACGACGCCGGCGGCCCGGAACAGCACCTGAGCCTGAGCCGCGAGCAGCAACGCATCGATGCTGCGCTGCAAGTCCTGCCCGCCGACCAGCGCGAAGTGTTCCTGCTGCGTGCCCATGGCGAACTGGAGTTGCCGCAGATCGCCAGCCTGACCGACACACCGCTGGAAACGGTGAAAAGCCGCTTCCGTTACGCGCTGAAAAAACTGCGTCGGCTGCTGGCCGAGGAGGTACTGACATGACTGACGCCCGATCGCTCCCCCCTATTGAAGAAGAGCGCATGCTCGAACATATCCGCCAGCACAGCCAGGGCGAGCCACCGGCCAGCCTCGACGCGCTGATCCTGGCCGCGGCCCGGCGCGAAGCCCCGGCCCCCAGGCCTTCCCTGTGGCAGCGCTGGTTCGCGGCCTGTCGCCAGCCGCGCTGGCAGGTGGCGTTCGCCGGCCTGTTCGGCGTGACCCTGCTGCTGGGCGTGTTGCAGCGCTCCCCAGAGCCAAGCCCCAGCCAGGCGTTCGCGCCCGCGCCGGCACCGGTGGCCAAGGCTTCCGCCCCACAACTGGCGCGGCGTCAGGCCGAGTCCACTGCTGCGGATTCTGCACTGGAAGAATCGGCTCCCAAGGCGTCGCCCCGTTTCGAACTGGCCGCCAAACCGCAGGCGGCTGGCGGCGCCTTGTCGGCACCCGCCCCGGCGGCGCCGGTGGCGGGCCTGCCGCTGACCCTGGACAACCCAGCCTTCGACGCCGAACCCCATGAGTCCCTCGGGCACCTGGCATCGTTCTCGGATAGAGCCTCGGCCGCGCATCCGGCCCCGCAATCGGCTCTCGATGAGGCGCTGCGGGAGGTGCTACGCCTGCGCCAGACCGGTCAGGACGCGCTCGCCGACCAGTACATCGAGGCCCTGAAGCAACGTTTCCCTGACGAGGACATCGCCACCCGCTTGCGGGCCTTGCAGCCGCATTGACGATAAAACCCGCGCAAGTAATGGCCTGGCACCCCGAAAGCGCGCACTATCGAGCCAGTTTCCTGAAAGTGAGAGGCTGGCCATGGCGCCACGCATCGACCGTATCGCTGCACTGCTGAATTGCCCGACCAAGGGCGCGGATATCCGCCAGGCCATCAAGGAGAGTCGCAAGGACTTTCTGCTGGAGGCTGAAGAAGAGGATGAAGACGAGCAGCAGGCCGAACCTGCTGCGGATCAGGATGAACGGGCGCCAGACTGACGCCAGGCGATTCACTTGCGGGCGGGCGCGCGTTTCACGTTCTGGCCTTTGTTCTCGATGGCCAGGGCAATCGCCTCATAGCAGTCGTGGAACAACGCCGGGTTCTTGAACATGTTCTCCACCAGCTCCATCTTGCCGTCGGTGTGTTGGACGCGGATGAAGCGCTGGTTGAACAATTCCACCAGCTCGACGCCCGAGATATTGATCAGACGGATCTCGCGGGTTTTCGAACTGAAGTTGCTGGCCGGGGCGAACAGTTTCTTGTCCGTCAGCACCACGTAACGGTTGCCGGCGCCGCGCAGGAAAATCAACGCACCGATAACGGCCAGGGTCATGGCCACCCCCAGGATACCCGCCAGTTTCACTACCAGATGGCCATCGAGCCCCAGGGCATTCGCCAGGCGGACGATGCTGGTGTGGTCATCGGGCGTGCTGAAGATCGCGAACAGCGAAAGCCCGCCAAACACCAGGCACGCCAGGCTCATCTTCTTGAAGTTCGGCCCGTAGTAGTAACGCGCCTGGTGAGAAGGCGCGGGATTGCTGGAGAGGTTGGAGATATTCATGGTCTGCGGTCTTCCGTGAGCCGGGGAAAAATGGGCATCGCTCGGCTGTGAGCTCGTGAATGATGTCTGGGTGGCATCATCGCAAAAAAGACCGGAGACACCTAAAGGGGTTTCGGGCTGAGGGGGGAGAAAAGGCTTCTCCAAGAAGCGAAATACCTCACAACCCATGCAGTCAATCCGCCTTGTTCCTCCCAAACAACCATCCCTATAGTTCTTCCTGTCGCTGAAAGATCAGCGACCGGATTTGGCGATCCGGCTTTTAAGTTGGGTGTTTGTTCGTGACCCGCGGTAGCTGCATCAGCTAGCGGATTCTTGGACTTGATCGCGCTGTTCGCCAAACAGGAATGACTTATGAACCAGTACATCCCCTTCAATACCAATCACCCCGATGGTCAGGTAACGCTGATTGATAGCCACGCCTCTGTAGCCTCGGTGCTTGATTGTGCCCATGCCCGAATCAAGGCCGGGACGGACCTTTTGGAAAGCCTTACTTCGGTGACGATCAAGGGCGTCGAGGATGGTGATCTTTATCGGCTGACCAACGCAGCTTATTTGTTGCTCAGGGAAGGGGTGGATTTATTGGAGGTTGCGCGGCGAGGTGTTGCTTGAGCTCCACGAAGGGCTTCTTAGGCAGCCCTTCGATCAACAACCGGCAGCAGGCCCGTTCAACGTTGCTGCTCTTCCTTCCTTGAACCTTGGACATTACCGATGCTGACGAACTGCGCCACGCATTCGATGACGCAGTCGAAGCCGATTTCCAGGCGCAGGTAATACCCGGGCTGCAAGCGCGTGAGCTGGGTACGCATATGCCCGTCGAAACGTGTGCCGCTGAGTTGCAGTTCGCTGATGCCCTGGATCTTCAGCTCCAGGCAGCAGTGGGTCAGCGCTTGGCTGGCCGGCCAGGTGGAGGGCAGGGACTGGCCCGGCAATGGGCCCGCCAACTGCAGGCTCAGTTGCTCGCCCTGGAACTGTGGTCCCGGGGTGTGCAGGTCGTAGGGCGTGGCCACTACATCGAATATGGCTTTCCAGGCCTCGGAGTTGTCGACGCTGAACAGCCAGTCGCGGGAACCGCGATCCCGCTCCGGGATCGCCCGGCATTGCGCCAGGGACGGCAAGCGGGCGCGGATCAGGTCGTCGTGCCACAGCTGTCGGGCCGCCAGGAGCAGGCGCTGAAAGAAGTCCCGGCTGTCGTCGATCTGCGCCGGCCAGCCGGCGGGCCATTGATCGTAGTCGTCTTCAGCGGGCTCCCAAACCTCCTGGAAGTCGAAGTCCGGGTCGTCCAGCGCTGCTTGCAGGAGCTCTACCAACTGCTGCCGGTGACGGAAGTTCTCCCGAACGTGGAAGCGCTCCAGACAGTAATGGCGGATCAGGTGTTCGCGATCATTGGGGGCGTTGGGGTCGTAGCGGCTCAGCTCGGCATCCAGGGCCGGGGGCATGTCATAACCGATAAAACCGCCGATCCAGGCGCGCAGGTTCGGCTGGTAGGGCTGATTGAGCAAGGGATGGTGCAGCACCTGGACCTCCTGTCCGCGAGGCATGGGTCGGCACACACCTCGATGATTCTTCGATCGGCTCAAAGGCCAGAAACAAAAAAGCCCCAGGGCATTCGACCTGGGGCTTTTGCGTTTCTATCTGGCGCACTCGGCGGGATTCGAACCCACGACCCCTGCCTTCGGAGGGCAGTACTCTATCCAGCTGAGCTACGAGTGCAGCGGGCGACATCATACCCATGTCGGCCGGGGGCGTCCATGCGGTTTTTTTTCGCGGGATGGTTGGTCGTCGTCTGGCTGTTTTCCTTGTCCTTTTCGCTACCCGAAAGACGCTGGGCCCGATTCACAAGCCCCCCCGCCAGACGTCCCTTTGTTTGCTTCGCTCTATGGCTTCAAGCGCTCTAACCCGCTGCGTCTCGCGCAGCGATTTCCTGCCGGTCAAGGCCAACGCATGCACTCTAAAGGCGCGGTAATGCTTGATTTCTCGTTGCGGCAAAACCTGCTGGCACGCTCCGATCTGTTCAGGGGACTGCCGGATACATTGATCAGTTATGTGGCCACCCATGCGGTGGAGCGGACCTTGAATGACCGGGAGGTGCTCTATCTCAAGAGCGGGGCGCTGGACTTCATTGCGCTGGTCACCGAGGGGCTGGTGTATTCGGTGATTCACGGCCCGGACGGGCGCGAGCAGATCGTCGGCAGCGCGGGGGTTGGCCAGGTGGTGGGCGAGTCGGCGCTGATCGAGGGCCATGCCCGGGAAACTTCGGCCTTCGCCTGCGGCCCGACCCGAGTGCTGCTGTTGGGGCAGCGGCATTTCCGGGCGCTGTACGCCGAGCCGCTGTTCTGGCAACGCATCGTGATGCTGTTGATGACGCGCCTGCTGAAAGTTATCGAACTGCTCGAACTGGTGTGCCTGCATCGCCTGGAGGCGCGCTTGGCGCGTTTTCTGCTGGCCAATATAGATGACTTCGAGCTGGCCCCCGCGACCTGCGCGGCGGTGCCGCGCAACCAGGGCATTCTCGCTTCCATGCTCAATACCAGCCGCCCGAAGCTCAATGTCCAGTTGCAACACTGGCGGCGCTCGGGGGTGATCAGCTGCCAGAGCGGCCGCCTGGTGATCAACGATGTCGAGCATCTGCGACGCAAGGCCTGCGCGCTCAATTAATTTTCCCCCACTGTTCCCCAGGTAACAGCGAACGCCTGCTGCCCGATCACAGACTGACGGCTCATCAAGGAATGCACAGGGAGTGCTGCAGATGGGATCTTTTCGTGAAGTAGCGATGATCGACCGGCTGTTCGAGGCGAGCTGGCGAGCGGTGTACCCCGAGTTGATGCGCCGGGCCAACCGCCGCGCCAGGGGTAATCTGGGCCAGGCTCAGGAGTGCCTGTCGAATACGGCCCTCAAAGCCCTGCTGTTCTTCCGGCGTTCCCCCGAACGCATACGAGAGCCGCAGGGTTTTCTGTTTCTGGTGCTGGATCACGTTTTTCTCGACAGCCTGCGGCGCCGCAAGCGCGAGGAGCAACTGTTCGATTATTCGATCGACCTGGCCCACGATCACCAGGCGCTCCTCGCCGAGCCTTGCGTATCGGTGTTCGAGCACACCGAACAGTTCGAGCGGCTGGTGCAACTGGGCTGTCGGGTGGAGCAGTTGCCGTTGCCCCAGCGGCGGCTGTTCGAAATGCGTTTCGTCGAAGAATTGCCGTATCCGCAGATCGCCGCCGAGCTGGGGATCGGCCAGCCCCTGGTGCGCAAGCGTGTGCAGTTGCTGCGAGAGGCGCTGCGTTGAACGCGACTTTTGCCTTCACAGCTTCGCAGGTGGTGCGTTCTTGTTTCATGAGCACCTGAAACCGTCGACGAGTTCACCGCCAGCGCGCCTGCGCTGGCGCCTTCCATCAAGGAGAGATGTATGCCAGAGGTCAACAGCCAGATTACCGACGCGGTAACCCAAACCAACGTCAAGGTAGTGGCCGAGGCTCCGGCCCAGGCCATTGCCTCGCTATACCAGGTGGCCAGCCATTCGGCGGGGCTGTCCCTGCAGAATGCGGTCAGCAGCCAGCAGGCGTTGAATCAGATCTCCAACGCGGTGATCTCCAAGGCGGTCTCGCTGATCATGCAGATCGGCGAGAAGGGCTGACACCTGGGGAGAAACCTCATGTTCTGGTTCAAGAAAAAACCTGCTGCCGCTACCGCTGACGAGCCGGCAACTGACGCCGCGACGACGGCTGACCCCAAGGCAACTGATCCCAAGGCAGCTGAACCCAAGGTCGCGAGCAACTCTGCGCAGCCAACCACTCCCGCCAAACCTTCGCGCACGGTGATGGACCGCATGAACGAGCACATGCTGGCTCAGGCCGCGGCGCCGGCGACCGGCAGTACCGACGCGCTGAACAGCCAGATCGTCGAGGCGGTGCAGTTCACCAATGCCCAGACCTTCGCCTATGCCCCGGCGCAGATCGCCATTGCCCCGGACATGATGATCAGCCAGGCCGCCGGCCTGGTCGCGCAGTCGGCGGCGGGCTATTTCGACGGGGTCAGCAAGCTGGCGCTGGCGGCCCAGGCGGTATTGCTTGAGCAGATGACGAAAAATATCGTCGAAAACCAGCCCGAAAAAGCCGCCGAGGACGCCTTGGGCGCCCTGGCCACCGATCTGCTGGTGGGGGCTGCCGCTGCAGTCGCCGCGGCGGCCGGCGCCATGGAAGCGGAAGCGGCGGGCACGGCCATCGACAAGATCGACCAGAGCATCGCCAAGTACAGCAGCACCCTGGCCAATCGCGCCGCGCCTGCGGCCTGACTCTACCGAGCATCAGGTTCCAGAACCCCTCTGGAACAGTGCAATAGCAACGTGCAAGTAACTTTTCTTTATTGAGGAGCGACATCATGCAGCCTGGAGATCTTGTTTTTACCGTAGCCAGAGACGATGACCCTCTGGCCACACGCGTTCCGCGTACGCTCATTGCGCTCGGGGAACGCTTGAAAGCCGCCTTTTTGTCTGAAGACAAACCGGGTTTGCCGATTGTCCATGCGGCGCTCGCCATCAACAAAAATGATGTCGTGGAAAGTGTCGGCGGTGGGGTGGAACTCACTAACCTGGTCGAAGATAAACGCAATGCCATGGTCTTCACTTGCGAGGACCGACTCCTCGCCGACGCGGCTGCGTATGTGGCCGAGCGGTTTTCCAACGATGTGAGCACCGGAGACATCAAAGGCGAGTACAGCCTTTGGAAAGCGATGTTGTCGACATTCAGGCGCTCTTCCTACGATCAGGGGCTCGAGGCAAGGATCAACGCTTCGGTCGAGGTCGGCGTGGCTTCGTTTTGTTCGGAGTTTGTCGCCAATGCCTACGAAGTGGGCAACCTGTACACCAACGCCAACATCATCCCGCCCCCCCCGGTGGTGTTCTTCGGCCGTCCCAAGACGGTAAATCCATGGGAGCTGGCGGTTTTCTGCGACAGCAACCAGCTCTTCAGATTCACCGGGTTCTGGGAAGATGGCAAAGAGGTGACGCTGTAACTGTCGCTCCTTCAGCCCCTTGCCAAGGAACTCCAGATGGACAAGGAAGACCAGGCCGCAATGGCCGGCATCTACCGGTTGGCCGAGCTGCTCGACCTGAAGTTGTCGCCAGGAGAAAAGCACATTCTCGAGGCGTTGATTCGTAGTAGTCCTGACACTTTTTCGGGGCCCTCAACCACGGTCATCGATCAGTTGCTCGATCAGACCCAGCGCTTGATCGAGGGTGAAAAACAGCGCACTCGCGAGTTGATGGAACACTCCGTCGTTAACGAAAGTGCATCGAGGCCCCAGTCGTCACAGCATGAAGCGGTGATCCGCAAATGGCTGGCGGCGAAGCAATCATTGTCTTCGTCGAACGCTGTATCAGAGACCGATCAGCTCATCCTGGAGGTGTTGAGCGCGAAGTAAAAGAAGCATTGGCAGTGCAAATGAAAGGGCTGGCAGAGCAAGTCGAGTCAGCCCTTGAACGGCTGAGCGAGCAACACGCCGAGTGTGGGCAAAGTTGATTCAGATCGTCTTCACACTCGTTGTTTTGCAACGTTCATTGATTAGCACGGAATCTCCCGTGTTTTAACAAAGGAAGTTGAACTATGCCTGTATCAGAGCAAATTACCGACGCAGTCACCCAGGCCAACGTCAAAGTAGTGGCCGAGTCGCCGGCCATGGCGATGAGCACCATCTACCAATCCATGGGCCAGGCTACGGCGATTCTGTTTCAGAACGCTGTTTCGGCCCAACAACAGCAAAACACCCTGGCGCAAGCCGCTACCAACCAGGGCGTGATGCAGATCTACAGTGTGGACACCGCCGTTGCCACTGAGAAAATCGGCCAGTAACTAACCTGTTGAGCGTGCTGAAGTCGTTCACGTAACGGGCCAACGCCCTGGCCCCCGCAGCCTTTTGGTTGCGGGGGCTTTTTTATGGTCATTGATCTGAATTCCTGAGGGAAAGCGGCGTTTTCGTTCTTTTTTTCGAACAGGCTATTGCCCTGTTCCCCTGTTGACCCTAGGATTCGTTTGAGATTTCAAACGCTCTTGTCTGAGAGCCGACCCGCACGTCTATCCAGACAGGCGCTATTTTCTGTGTTTGAGCCCGGTACAAGATTTTCCTGACGGCAGCCTCTCAAGGCGCCTTTCAACAATCACAATTCGCTCCGCTTCGCGCGGTGCTGTTAAGGAAACCGACATGCAGCTTAAAGACGCCCAGTTGTTTCGCCAGCAAGCCTTCATCGATGGGGCTTGGGTCGACGCGGACAATGGTCAGACGATCAAAGTGAACAACCCGGCCACCGGCGAAATCCTCGGTACCGTGCCGAAGATGGGCGCCGCTGAAACCCGCCGCGCCATCGAAGCCGCCGACAAGGCCCTGCCGGCCTGGCGCGCCCTGACCGCCAAGGAGCGGGCGACCAAGCTGCGTCGCTGGTACGAGCTGTTGATCGAAAACCAGGACGATCTCGGTCGCCTGATGACCCTGGAGCAGGGCAAGCCGCTGGCCGAAGCCAAGGGTGAAATCGCCTACGCCGCCTCCTTCATCGAATGGTTCGCCGAAGAAGCCAAGCGCATCTACGGCGACGTGATTCCTGGCCACCAGCCGGACAAGCGCCTGATCGTGATCAAGCAGCCGATCGGCGTGACCGCGGCCATCACCCCGTGGAACTTCCCGGCAGCGATGATCACCCGTAAAGCCGGCCCGGCCCTGGCCGCTGGCTGCACCATGGTGATCAAGCCAGCCTCGCAGACCCCGTACTCCGCCCTGGCCCTGGTCGAACTGGCGCACCGCGCCGGCATCCCGAAAGGCGTGCTGAGCGTGGTCACCGGCAGCGCCGGCGAAGTGGGCGGCGAGCTGACCAGCAACCCGATCGTGCGCAAGCTGTCCTTCACCGGCTCGACCGAAATCGGTCGCCAGCTGATGGCCGAGTGCGCCAAGGACATCAAGAAAGTGTCCCTGGAACTGGGCGGCAACGCGCCATTTATCGTGTTCGACGACGCGGACCTGGATAAGGCCGTCGAAGGCGCGATCATCTCCAAATACCGCAACAACGGTCAGACCTGCGTCTGCGCCAACCGCCTGTACATCCAGGACTCGATCTACGACGCCTTCGCCGCGAAGCTCAAAGCCGCGGTGGCCAAGCTGAAGATCGGCAACGGCCTGGAAGAAGGCACTACCACTGGCCCGCTGATCGACGAAAAAGCCGTGGCCAAGGTCCAGGAACACATCGCCGACGCCCTGGGCAAAGGCGCGACCCTGCTGGCGGGCGGCAAGTCCATCGAAGGCAACTTCTTCGAGCCGACCATCCTGGTCGACGTGCCGAAAGACGCAGCCGTAGCCAAGGAAGAAACCTTCGGCCCGCTGGCGCCGCTGTTCCGCTTCAAGGACGAGGCCGAAGTGATCGCGATGTCCAACGACACCGAGTTCGGCCTGGCTTCCTACTTCTACGCCCGTGACCTGGGCCGTGTGTTCCGTGTGGCCGAAGCCCTGGAATACGGCATGGTCGGCGTCAACACCGGGCTGATCTCCAACGAAGTCGCGCCATTCGGCGGCATCAAGGCCTCGGGCCTGGGCCGTGAAGGCTCCAAGTACGGCATCGAGGATTACCTGGAAATCAAATACCTCTGCCTGGGCATCTAAGCTCGAAGGTTTAGGCCGGGCAAGGCATTGCTTCAAGCGCAAAGGGCACGAGAGCGCTGTCCCTTTGCGCCGCGTCAAACTGGAATTTTCTCTGTGGCCGGGAACCCTGTGGCAGTCGATCATCGCATGCTGTCGCAGTTCGCCCCCCGCCGCTTCATCCTTGAACCACGCCGACCGATGAGCGGCGAATGAGGACTGTAATGAGCAAGACTAACGCTGATCTGATGGCCCGCCGTGTCGCCGCTGTTCCCCGCGGCGTAGGCCAGATTCACCCGATCTTCGCCGACTCCGCGAAGAACGCCACAGTGACCGACGTCGAAGGTCGCGAGTTCATCGACTTCGCCGGCGGCATCGCCGTGCTGAACACCGGTCACCTGCACCCGAAAGTCGTCGCCGCGGTGAGCGAGCAGCTGAACAAGCTGACCCACACCTGCTTCCAGGTCCTGGCCTACGAGCCTTACGTGGAACTGTGCGAAAAAGTGAACGCCAAGGTGCCGGGCGACTTCGCCAAGAAAACCCTGCTGGTGACCACCGGTTCCGAAGCCGTGGAAAACTCCATCAAGATCGCCCGCGCCGCCACTGGCCGTGCCGGCGTGATCGCCTTCACCGGCGCCTATCACGGCCGCACCATGATGACCCTGGGCCTGACCGGTAAAGTGGTGCCTTACTCGGCCGGCATGGGCCTGATGCCAGGCGGCATCTTCCGCGCGCTGTACCCGAACGAGCTGCACGGCGTGAGCATCGACGATTCGATCGCCAGCATCGAGCGCATCTTCAAGAACGACGCCGAGCCCCGTGACATCGCCGCGATCATCATCGAGCCGGTACAGGGCGAAGGCGGTTTCTACGTTGCGCCCAAAGAGTTCATGAAGCGTCTGCGCGCCCTGTGCGACCAGCACGGCATCCTGCTGATCGCCGACGAAGTGCAGACCGGCGCCGGCCGTACCGGCACCTTCTTCGCCATGGAGCAGATGGGCGTCGCCGCCGACCTGACCACCTTCGCCAAGTCCATCGCGGGCGGCTTCCCGCTGGCCGGTGTCTGCGGCAAGGCCGAATACATGGACGCCATCGCTCCAGGCGGCCTGGGCGGCACCTACGCCGGTAGCCCGATCGCCTGCGCTGCGGCCCTGGCCGTGATGGAAGTGTTCGAGGAAGAGCACCTGCTGGATCGCTGCAAGGCGGTGGGCGAGCGTCTGGTGACCGGCCTCAAGGCCATCCAGGCCAAGTACCCGGTGATCGGCGATGTGCGTGCCCTGGGCGCGATGATCGCGGTCGAGCTGTTCGAGAACGGCGACAGCCACAAGCCGAACGCGGCAGCGGTCGCCCAGGTCGTGGCCAAGGCCCGCGACAAAGGCCTGATCCTGCTGTCCTGCGGCACTTACGGCAACGTGCTGCGCGTGCTGGTTCCGCTGACTTCGCCGGACGAGCAACTGGACAAGGGCCTGGCGATCATCGAAGAGTGCTTCGCCGAGCTGTGATCCCGCGGGGCTGGTTGCCCGTGAGCCGATCGACAAAAAACCCGCTTCGGCGGGTTTTTTTATCGCTGCCTGCCAGACTGAAGGTATTTGCGCTGTATGGATCGGTGCGCATTGACTAAGGTGCAAGGGATTGTCCAAGGAGCGTGTTGCATGACTGCTGTGGATTTACCCGCTGTACCGCGAGTGTTGATTGCCGAGGCGGACCCTTGGTCGCGGGATTTGCTGCAACAGGTGTTGCTCAATGTTCGTTGCGATGCACGGCTGGATGTGTGCGCCGACGGCCAGGAAGCCCTGCAGCTGCTGGCCGACGTCCCCTATGACCTGGTCATCGCCGATTGGGAGCTGCCCGGCGTCGATGGCCTGGGCCTGTTGCGCAACGTGCGGCAACGCAGGCGCAATCCGGTGTTGCCCTTCATCCTCATGAGCAGTCGCAACGACAGTGCCAGCGTGCGCGAAGCCCTGCCGCTGGCGCCGACGGCCTATCTGACCAAGCCGCTGAACATGGAAGGCCTGACCCAGCGCCTGCAGGACCTGCTGCTGGATGCCGGCCAGGAAGTGTCGTGCGAGGTTCCGGCCCTGGCGCCGAACATGACCTTGTGGGGCTTTCTCGAGCGCCGTCGCGATCTGGCCGAAGGCGCGCCGTTGCTGGCCGATGTGCAACTGGCGGTGAAGCGCAGCCTCGACCCCAACGACCTCGACCTCAAGCTGCTGGAAGACGAGGTGCGTACCGATCCGCAGATCACCGCGGTCCTGATCGCCGCGGCGAACAGCGCCGCCCAGCACCACGGCAGCCCGGTGCAGACCCTGGCCCAGGCCCTGCAACGGCTGGGCTCCGGGCAGAGCATGAACCTGGTGCTCGGCCTGGCCCTCAAGCGCAGCGCCCGCTTGAGCGATCCGGCCCTGTCCGATTATGCCGAGCGTTACTGGGAGCTATCGCTGCACACCGCCGAATACGGCCGGACCCTGGCCCGCTTGCTGGACCTGGACCAGGAGCGCTGCTATTGCGCGGGCATGTTGCATCGCCTGGGGGATCTGGCACTGCTGCGTTGCCTGCAGGAGTGGCGGCAGGCCGGCGGCGCCCTCGACGACATGGAAGAGATCGGCGACGCCCTGGAAAAATTCGGCGCCGCCTACGGCTCGGCCTTGCGCACCCGCTGGCGCCTGCCGCTGGAGTTGCGCGAGCTGATCGCGTCGGTCTATCAACTGGGGGGCGGGGTGTATTCCCGCGAGGCGCTGGTGATGAATCTCGCCGCCCAACTGGCCCGCCTGCAGCCGTCCGAAGGCGTCGAAGAGCTGGCCAACAGCAAGACCGCGCGCCTGCTCAAGATTGGCCTGCCGGAGCTCGTTCGGCTGCGCAAAGGCTGAAGCGGAAGAGATCCGGGCGATTGCTTCGTGGGTAGGCTCGCTACCGGTTTCGTGCTGGCACACCACCGTTGTAGCCGCTGCCGAGCCTGCGAGGCTGCGCTCGAGGACACAGTCCTCGCAAAACCTGTCCATGCGGTTTGCCGGGAGGAATGCGGTGCCTGGTTTTGCGGCCCCTGCGGTGCCGATCGCAGCCTCGCTGGAGCTCGACAGCGGCTACAGGTTCTTGTGGTGGAGGTTATCTACCCCGAAACGATACGGTTCTTGCCCTGGCGCTTGGCTTCGTACATCGCTGCGTCGGCACGGGCGAAGAGGCTGTCGAGGGTTTCGTCGTCGGCGGTGAGGCTGGTCAGGCCCTGGCTGACGGTGATGCTGAACGGCTCTTGGTCATGGCTGAAGGTCAGGCGCTGGATTTCCCGCTGCAGGCGTTCGGCAACCTGGCGCGCCATCTCCGGGGCGCAGCCGGGGAAGAGGGCGGCGAATTCCTCGCCGCCGATCCGCCCGAACAGGTCGCCACGGCGCAGGGCCGCGCGGCCGGTTTCGGCGATGCGTTGCAGGACGTTGTCGCCTTCGGGGTGGCCGTAGGTGTCGTTGACCACCTTGAAGTCATCGATATCCAGCAGCAGGAAGGCCAGCGGCGTGCCTTGCTGGCGCGCCTGTTCGAACTCGCGGTTGGCGCATTCGAAGAAGTGCCGCCGGTTGCTGCTCTGGGTCAGCACGTCGGTGGTGGCCAGGCGCTGCAGCTCGGTTTCCAGCTGCTTTTTCTCGGTGATGTCTTCGGCCAGGCCGACGATGATCACCCGGTCCCCCGGCGCGGCATTGCGATTGATGAAGCACTTGTCGCTGAGCCAGCGCACCTGGCCCTGGGCGTCGATGATGCGGTATTCGCGGTCTTCCACCGCGCCGGTCTCCAGCACCTGGGCCAGGCTGCGCTCGGCGTATTCGAGGTCGTCGGGGTAGACGCTGTCGCGCCATTCGTTGGCGTCTGCCAGCAACAGGCCCGCGGAGCGGCCGAAGATGCGTTCATAGGCCGGGCTGACATAGAGCACCTGGCGGTTGCTCCAGTCGAAGGCCCAGAGCACAGCGTTGACGCTCACCAGCAACGAGCTGAACAGCTGTTCGCGCTCCGTCAGCCGGGCGACCTCGCCCTGGGCATGCATCAGCGCCATCAGGGTTTGCGCGGCCTCGGGCCACTGGGGAAAAGCGGATGGGTGTTGGGGGTTCTTGTTGACCATCGGCACAGATCTCAAAGCGTATGCCGCTCGGAAAACCAAGCGGCCGCGGAAAACCCGCCTGGATGGCGAAGTGTTGCTTGAGATAGGGGATCGGCGGCGAAGTTCCCGTGTTCCGTGGCCGGGGCGCGGGCACCCGCTGGGCGGTCATGGCCCTGGGAGCGATCGTTGGGGAGGGCGGCTCGGGGCACCCGCCATGACCCGTGAAAGGGCCGTGGCGGGCGGGCCTGGCGTCACGCGTTGGCGGGGCGCAGCGAGTAGGTTTTCAGCTGGTTGGCGAAGTCGCGCAGGGACTGGATCCCGCTGGCTTCGGCTTCGTGCACCCAGTCCTTGATCGCCGCGAGCATGTCGTGGCCGTTGGAACTGGTCTTGACCCAGATCTGTTGCAGCGCCAGGCGCTTTTCGTAGATCACTTTCAGGGCCTGGCTGTGTTCCAGCATGTTCTGGATGCGGGCGTGGTGACGCTCTTCCAGCAGGCTGGTTTCCCGGGACAACAGGCGCTTGGCGCGATGGAACTGGTGGCGCACCGAGTGATCGACCTTGGCCAGTTCCTGCTTGACCAGCGGCGCGATCACCAGCTTGCGGTACTGCGCCATGATCTGGAAACGGTTGTTGAGGATCGCCATCGCCGTGTCCATGTCCAGGTGGCCCTTGCCTTCGACCCGGTGGGCGATCGGCGCGACCCGCTGTACCTTGGCCAGGCCCAGGAAGCTGAACACCTTGATCCAGGCCCAGCCCAGGTCGAACTCCCACTTCTTCACCGACAGCTTGGCCGAGTTGGGGTAGGTGTGATGGTTGTTGTGCAGCTCTTCGCCGCCGATCAGGATGCCCCAGGGCACCAGGTTGGTCGCCGCGTCGCGGCACTCGAAGTTGCGATAGCCCACCGCGTGGCCCAGGCCGTTGATCACGCCGGCGGCCCAGAGCGGGATCCACATCATCTGGATCGCCCAGATGGTGATGCCGATGGTGCCGAACAGCAGCAGGTCGATCACCGCCATCAGCGCCACGCCGCCTAGCTTGTAGCGCGAGTAGAGGTTGCGTTCGATCCAGTCTTCCGGGCAGTTCTTGCCGTAGATGCGCAGGGTTTCCGGGTTTTTCGCTTCCTCGCGGTACAGCTCGGCGCCCTTGCGCAGTACCGTGGACAGGCCCTTGATCACCGGGCTGTGGGGGTCGTCCGCGGTTTCGCATTTGGCGTGGTGCTTGCGGTGGATGGCGGTCCACTCGCGGGTGTTCTGCGCCGTGGTCAGCCACAGCCAGAAGCGGAAGAAATGTTTCAGGCCGGCATTGAGCTCCAGGGAGCGATGGGCTGAATAGCGATGCAGGTAGACCGTGACGCCAACGATGGTGATGTGGGTCATCACCAGGGTGACCGCCACCAGTTGCCAGGCCGACAAGCCAAGAAAACCTTCGTACCACATAGGCTGTAGGGCCCTCATCAAGAAAAAACAGCAGTCGCATTATCACCAAGCCCGCACAGAAAACCAGTCGCCCTTTCAGATAAGAGTGGCGGGATGTTTCTTACTCTATAATCCCAAGCTTTTCGTAAGGACATTGACGACCTTATGTCGGTTTCTTCTCGCGACGCTCTGCGTGCAGCCCTGTTCTATCTCCTGCTGTCCGTGTTGTGGCTGCAGTTCAGTGGTTATTTATTGAGCAGTTTCTTCGATGAGTCGAACGACGTGGCGCACTGGCAGCGGATCAACGGCTACCTCTGGGCCCTGATCAGCGCCGTCCTGATCTTCATCGCCCGGGGCCGGCTGTTGCGCATGCTGGGCGCCGATACCTGGCTGCATCACCAGCGCGAGGACCGCGAGCGCCTGCGCCAGGCGGCGGCCGTGTTCGATTGCACCCGCGAAGGGGTGCTGGTCAGCGACCGCCGGGGCAAGATCGTCCATGTGAACCGGGCCTTCATGGAGATCACCGGCTACCAGCGCGAGGAGGTGCTGGGCCGCCAGCCGAGCATGTTCAAGTCCGGGCACCACAGCGCCGACTTCTACCTGGCGATGTTCGATTCGCTGAAGGCCACGGGCGAGTGGAGCGGCGAGATCTGGAACCGGCGCAAATGCGGTGAGATCTACCCGCAGTGGCAGACCATCCGCGCCATCCGGGACGACGACGGCCAGCTCAGCCACTATGTCGCGGTGTTCTCCGACATCAGCGCGATCAAGGATTCCGAGCACGAACTGGCTCACCTGGCGCACCACGACCCGCTGACCGACCTGCCCAACCGCCTGCTGTTCACCGACCGGGCCGAGCAGGCCCTGGCGTCGGCGCAGATCCACAAGCGCGGCTGCGCGCTGCTGATGGTCGACCTGGACCATTTCAAGATGATCAACGACAGCCTCGGGCACAACGTCGGCGACCGCCTGCTCAAGGCTGTGGCCCAGCGCCTGCAGGGCATGTTCGGGCCGGGCATCACCCTGGCGCGGCTGGGCGGCGACGAGTTCGCGGTGCTGGTGGAGAGCTGCGCGCAACCGGCGCAGGCCGCGGTATTGGCGCAACGCATCATCGATGGGGTGAAGCAGCCGTTCCTGATGGACGAGAACCAGCTGTTCATCAACGCCAGCATCGGCATCAGCTTGTTTCCCAGCGATGCCCTGAGCGCCGAGCAACTGCTGCGCAATGCCGATACGGCGCTGTTCAAGGCCAAGAGCACCGGGCGCGACAGTTATGCGTTGTACACCGAGGAGCTGACGGCCCATGCCCAGCAGCGGGTGGAGATTGCCTTCGAGCTGCGCCGGGCCCTCGAGCAGCAGGAGCTGCGGGTGTTCTACCAGCCGGTGCATGACCTCGCCAGCGGCCGCCTGGTGGGGGTCGAGGCGCTGGTGCGCTGGGAGCATCCGCAGCGGGGGCTGGTGCCGCCGGGGGAGTTCATTCCGATTGCCGAGCGCACCGGGCTGATCGCCGAGATCGATGCCTGGGTCATGCAGCAGGCCTGTCGCCAGATGTGCCAATGGCAGGCAGCCGGTGTGGCGTTGTCGTTCGTTGCGGTGAACGTCTCCAGCCGCCTGTTCGCCCGCCGCGAGTTGTACCAGCAGGTGGCCCAGGTGCTGCACGACACCGGCCTGGACCCTGGCTACCTGGAACTGGAGGTGACTGAAAGCGCGGTGATGGAAGACCCGGAAGTCGCCCTGGAGCAGATGCACCGCCTGCGCGAGCTGGGGCTGCGCCTGGCCATCGACGACTTTGGCACCGGCTATTCGTCGCTGCTGCGGCTCAAGCGCCTGCCGGTGCAGAAGTTGAAGATCGACCAGGGCTTTGTCGCCGGCCTGCCGTGGGACGAAGACGATGCGGCGATTTCCCGGGTGATCATCGCCCTGGCCCAGAGCATGGGCATGCAGGTGCACGCCGAAGGCATCGAACAGGTGGAACAGGCGCGGTTCCTCCTCGACCAGGGCTGCGACCTGGGCCAGGGCTACTGGTTCGGCCGCCCGGTGCCGGCCGAGCAGCTGGATTGGCGGCACGTGCCGGAGATTCGTTGAGCCGGGCCCTGGTGGGGCATCGCGGGCAAGCCTCGCTCCTACACGTCAGCGTTGTCCTTGCCCCCGCGCCACTCCGCGAATTCGTAGGAGCGAGGCTTGCCCGCGATCCAGACGCCGCGGTGCCTCAGAAAACACTCGCGGCAGCAGCCTACAGGCGGCTCTTTGGCTGTAAGCCCGCGTTCCTGCAAATAATTTCTCCTGGTTATATAAACATTCTTAAATAGTATTTTTAAGAATATCTGCGCCTATCTACTATTGCCCTCACGCCGCAAGCAGTGCCGCCACTGCCAGGCACCTTTCATTCAGGAGCAACACCATGAGCGCATCTCTTCGTAGCGTGGACGGCCAGGACGAACAAACCATCTTGCGGGAAATTCAAAGCGCCTTGCGCGACCTGCGCTTCGGCGCGGTGGAGATCACCGTGCACAACGCCCAGGTGGTGCAGATCGAGCGCAAGGAAAAATTCCGCCTGCAGAACCCGGGCAACAAGCCGAGCTGAATCCGCGTCACCCTCCCGGGCTTCTTGAGAAGCCCGCCGAGGCCCGACTGGACCACCGGAGGGCGTCTTCCATGACCCCCAGTACTGAAAACCCCAGCGTTCGTTCACGAATGCGGGCCTGAATCGCCATAAGAAAATGCCAGCACACTAAGAATTTCAGGAGCTTGACCATGTCGTCGATTCGCCGTTATGCCCTGGCCGCTCTCGCCAGCGCCGTTTTTGCCGGTTCCGCCGTCGCCAAGGATTACGAGTTGCTCAACGTGTCGTACGACCCGACCCGCGAGCTGTACCAGGACTACAACACTGAGTTCACCAGCTTCTGGAACAAGGAACACCCGGGCGACAACGTCAAGATCCAGCAGTCCCACGGCGGTTCGGGCAAGCAGGGCCGCGCGGTGATCGACGGCCTGCGCGCCGACGTGGTGACCCTGGCCCTGGCCGGCGACATCGACGAAATCGCCAAGCTCGGCAAGACCCTGCCGGTCGATTGGCAGAAGCGCCTGCCGGAGGCGAGCACCCCCTACACCTCGACCATCGTGTTCCTGGTGCGCAAGGGCAACCCCAAGGGCATCAAGGACTGGGGCGACCTGATCAAGAAAGACGTGTCGGTGATCACGCCGAACCCGAAAACCTCCGGCGGCGCCCGCTGGAACTTCCTCGCCGCCTGGGCCTACGGCCTGAAAGCCGGCGGCAGCGAAGCCAAGGCCCAGGAGTACGTGAAGGAGCTGTTCAAGCACGTGCCGGTGCTGGACACCGGCGCCCGCGGTTCGACCATCACCTTCGTCAACAACGGTCAGGGCGACGTGTTGCTGGCCTGGGAAAACGAAGCCTTCCTGGCCCTGAAGGAAGACGGCGGCGCCGACAAGTTCGACATCGTGGTGCCTTCGCTGTCGATTCTCGCCGAGCCGCCGGTGGCGGTGGTGGACAAGAACGCCCAGAAGAAGGGCAACACCGAGATCGCCGAGGCCTACCTCAGGCACCTGTACAGCCCGGCGGGCCAGGAGATCGCGGCGAAGAACTTCTATCGTCCACGGGACAAGGAAGTCGCGGCCAAATACGCCCAGCAGTTCCCGAAACTGGACCTGGTGACCATCGACAAGGACTTCGGTGGCTGGAAAACCGCCCAGCCGAAATTCTTCAATGACGGCGGGGTGTTCGACCAGATCTATCAGGCACAGTAATCTTCAGGGGCGAGCCCCCGGGGTGGTAAGACTCCCGGGCTCGCCGAACCGCCAGAACAATAGGCCCGGATTCGTTTCCGGGCTTTGCGTGTCAACCAAGGACTTTTATGTCGCGTCGTATCTCCCCCGTCATACCCGGCTTCGGGCTGACGCTGGGCTACACCTTGGTGTACCTCAGCCTGATTGTGCTCATACCCCTGGCAGCCATGTTCGTGCATGCCGCCCAACTCACCTGGGACCAGTTCTGGGCCATTGTCTCGGCGCCACGGGTGCTCGCCGCGCTCCAACTGAGCTTCGGCACGGCACTGTACGCGGCGATCATCAACGGCGTGATCGGCACGCTGCTGGCCTGGGTGCTGGTGCGCTACAGCTTCCCCGGGCGCAAGGTGATCGACGCGATGATCGACCTGCCGTTCGCCCTGCCCACCGCCGTGGCCGGCATCGCCCTGACCGCGCTGTACGCGCCGACCGGCCTGGTCGGCCAGTTCGCCACCGACCTGGGCTTCAAGATCGCCTACACCCCGCTGGGGATCACCCTGGCGCTGACCTTCGTCACCCTGCCGTTCGTGGTGCGCACCGTACAGCCGGTACTGGCCGACAT
Source organism: Pseudomonas sp. NPDC089530 (assembly GCF_050280705.1). Taxonomy (NCBI): domain Bacteria; kingdom Pseudomonadati; phylum Pseudomonadota; class Gammaproteobacteria; order Pseudomonadales; family Pseudomonadaceae; genus Pseudomonas; species Pseudomonas sp. NPDC089530. Next base: position 113,516 of record NZ_JBNNVU010000006.1, read on the forward strand.
TCCCCGTGAAGTCGAAGAAGCCGCTGCTTGCCTGGGCGCCAAGCCCTGGCAGGTGTTCCGCCATATCCTGGTGCCGGCGCTGCTGCCGGCCTGGCTGACCGGCTTCGCCCTGGCCTTTGCCCGGGGCGTCGGCGAGTACGGTTCGGTGATCTTCATCGCCGGCAACATGCCGATGAAAACCGAGATCCTGCCGCTGCTGATCATGGTCAAGCTCGACCAGTACGATTACACCGGCGCCACGTCCATCGGCGTGCTGATGCTGGTGGTGTCCTTTGTCCTGTTGCTGCTGATCAACCTGCTGCAGCGGCGCATCGAACGACCTTAAGGAGGCGCGACCATGTCCCAATCGTCTATTTCCGCAGCCTCTTCGGCCAACGCCGACCGTCGTGGCAGCGCCACCTCGCGGCGCATCCTGATCGGCCTCGGCTGGCTGATCTTCGCCCTGTTCCTGTTGCTGCCGCTGTTTATCGTGGTGTCCCAGGGCCTGAAGCTCGGCCTCGGCGCGTTCTTCGCCGCGATCTTCGAACCGGACGCCTTGTCGGCCCTGAAACTGACGCTGATCGCGGTGCTGATCTCGGTGCCGCTGAACCTGGTGTTCGGCGTCAGCGCGGCCTGGTGCGTGAGCAAGTACAGCTTCCGCGGCAAGAGCATGCTGGTGACCCTGATCGACCTGCCGTTCTCGGTGTCGCCGGTGATCGCGGGCCTGGTCTACGTGCTGATGTTCGGCGCCCAGGGCCTGTTCGGCCCGTGGCTGTCGGATCACGACATCCAGATCGTGTTCGCCCTGCCGGGCATCGTCCTGGCGACCATCTTCGTCACCGTGCCCTTCGTCGCCCGCGAATTGATCCCGCTGATGCAGGAGCAGGGCACCCAGGAAGAGGAAGCGGCCAGGCTGCTGGGGGCCAACGGCTGGCAGATGTTCTGGCATGTGACCGTGCCGAACATCAAGTGGGGCCTGATCTACGGCGTGGTGCTCTGCACCGCGCGGGCCATGGGGGAATTCGGCGCGGTGTCGGTGGTTTCCGGGCACATCCGCGGGGTGACCAACACCCTGCCGCTGCACGTCGAGATCCTCTACAACGAATACAACCACGTCGCCGCGTTCGCCGTCGCGAGCCTGTTGCTGATCCTGGCGCTCTTCATCCTGCTGCTCAAGCAGTGGAGCGAAAACCGTATCAACCGCCTGCGCGCCAGCGCCGCGGAGGAATAATTCATGTCGATCGAAGTCCGTAACGTCAGCAAGAACTTCAATGCCTTCAAGGCCCTGAACAGCATCAACCTGGACATCCAGAGCGGCGAGCTGGTGGCGCTGCTGGGCCCGTCCGGCTGCGGCAAGACCACTCTGCTGCGGATCATCGCCGGCCTGGAGACCCCGGACGCCGGCAGCATCGTGTTCCACGGCGAGGACGTCTCCGGCCACGACGTGCGCGATCGCAACGTCGGTTTCGTGTTCCAGCACTACGCGCTGTTCCGCCATATGAGCGTGTTCGACAACGTCGCCTTCGGCCTGCGCATGAAACCGAAAAACCAGCGCCCGAGCGAAAGCCGGATCGCCGAGAAGGTCCACGAACTGTTGAACATGGTGCAATTGGACTGGCTCGCCGACCGTTATCCGGAGCAGCTGTCCGGCGGCCAGCGCCAGCGGATCGCCCTGGCCCGCGCCCTGGCGGTGGAGCCCAAGGTGCTGCTGCTGGACGAACCCTTCGGCGCCCTCGACGCCAAGGTGCGCAAGGAGCTGCGGCGCTGGCTGGCGCGGCTGCATGAAGACATCAACCTGACTTCGGTGTTCGTCACCCACGACCAGGAAGAAGCCATGGAAGTGGCCGACCGCATCGTGGTGATGAACAAGGGCGTGATCGAACAGATCGGTTCGCCAGGGGAGGTGTACGAGAACCCGGCCAGCGACTTCGTGTACCACTTCCTCGGCGACTCCAACCGCCTGCACCTGGGGGAGGACCACCATGTGCTGTTCCGCCCTCACGAAGTGTCGTTGTCACGTTCCGAGCTGGCCGATCACCACGCCGCCGAAGTGCGGGATATCCGTCCGCTGGGCGCCACCACCCGGGTGACCCTGAAGGTCGAAGGGCAGAGCGAGCTGATCGAGGCCGAAGTGGTGAAGGACCATGACAGCCTGGTCGGCCTGGCCAAGGGCGAGACGCTGTTCTTCAAGCCCAAGGTCTGGCAGAAAGTGGCCAATATCTAAAAGCAAAAGCATCGCGGGCAAGCTCCGCTCCTACAAGGACCGTGGTCGGACACATGGCGTGCTCGACCCGGGACCTGTAGGAGCGAGGCTTGCCCGCGATTGCGATCTAAATCGCGGCACGCTTCGGATTGATCCGCACCCCGCCCACCCGCGCCTCGATCTCCTGCTTGAGCCCCTGACGCAAGCCCAGCATGAACGCCAGCTCCGCCACCACGAACAACGGCCCGACGATCAACCCCGACAGGTCATCGACAAAGGCCGGCTTGCGCCCTTCGTAGTAATGGCCGACGAACTGGATCGCCCAGCCGATCACGAACAGGCCCACGCCACTGGCCAGCCAGACCAGGGTGCTCTGTTGCGCCAGGGCATGGCCGACCCACACCGACAAGCCCATCAGCACACTCATCAGCAGGCCCAGGCGCAGCTCCAGGCGCAGGTAGAACCCGCATGACACCAGGGCCAGCAGCAGCGCCGGCGACAACCACAGCCCGGCCACCGGCCAGGCCGGGCGCGACAGCAGCACCGCGACGGCCACCACAATCAGCGGGATTCCGACGAAGTGGCTGGCGATATTGCGCGGATCGCGGTGGTAGGCGGCGTATTGACTGAGATGGTCGACGAGGCTTTTCATTGTTGTTCCTCCTGTAGGGTGATCGCATCATGCCCTGCGCCGGTTGCCGGCTCTGTCGGCTAGGCGACAATCGGCGCGCTGCCCGTGTGGATGAAACCATCGATGAATATGCAGTTCTGGCGTGAGTGCCTGATGCGCGGCCAGTGGTTCAGCCACTTGCCCGCCCCCTTACAGAATAGTTTGCTGGCCAGTGCCCGCTTGCGCCTGCTAGGCCCCGGCCAGCGCCTGTTCCAGCGCGGCGACCCGCCCTGCGGCCTGTATGCGGTGCTGGAGGGCACGATGCGCATCGGCGCGGTCAGTGAAGAGGGCAAGGAGGCCTTGCTGAGCCTGGTGGAGGCGCCGCACTGGTTCGGCGAGATCAGCCTGTTCGACGGCCAGCCGCGCACCCATGACGCCTATGCCGTGGGCCAGTGCCGCCTGCTCAACGTGCCCCAGGCGGCGCTGCTCGAACTGCTGGACGAACACCCGCAATACTGGCAGCTGCTGGCGCTGCTGATGAGCCAAAAACTGCGCCTGACCTTCATCAACCTCGAGCAGATGAGCCTGATGCCGGCCCCGGCCCGGGTGGCCAACCGCCTGTTGATGATCGCCCGCGGCTACGGCGAGACCGACACCCCGCGCCGGGTCCTGCACCTGCCCCAGGAACAGCTGGCGCTGCTGCTCTCGCTGTCGCGCCAGACCACCAACCAGATCCTCAAGGATTTGCAGGGCCAGGGCATTCTCAAGCTCGGTTACGGCGAGATCGAGATCCTCGACGAGGACCGGTTGCGACTGTTGGCCGGGGTTTGACCTTCAGATCGCTATCGCGGGCAAGCCTCGCTCCTACAGGTTCGTGTCGTTCGCGATATTGATGAACAACGCCACTCTGTAGGAGCGAGGCTTGCCCGCGATAGGGCCCTCGGCCCCACCGCACTGCCTTAGCGCAACCCGTCGCGAAACTGCCCCGGGGTCATCCCGGTCCAGCGCTTGAACGCGCGGCTGAAGCTGCTGGCGTCGGCGAAACCCAGCAGGTAACTGATCTCGCTCAGGGAGCACTGCGGGTCGCGCAGGTGCAGCAGGGCGAGGTTCTCCCGGCATTCGTTGAGCAGGGTGTCGAAGCGGCAGCCTTCGTCCGCCAGATGCCGTTGCAGGCTGCGCAGGCTCAGGTGCAGGGCCTGGGCCACGCGCTCGGCCGCGGGTTCGCCTTCCGGCAGTTGGGCCTCGATGACCCCGCGCACCTTGCGTTCCCAGGTCAGGGGTTGCAGTTGCGCCAGGGTGCGCTTGAGCACCGCTTCGTTGTGCTCGGCCAGCTCCGGGTTGGCGTCGTCCAGGTGACTGTCGAAATCCTGCAGGCCGAACTCCAGGCAGTCCTCGTCGGCGGCGAAGAACATCGGCGCGCGGAACACCGTGTGCCACGGCTTGGGATCGGCCGGCTCGGGGCGCCGCAGGTACACCGCCAGCGGCGCGTAGTCGCGGCCCAGGCGGTTGCGGCAGGTACGCACGTAGATCGCGACGAAGGCGTCGATGGCCTCGAGCGCCGGCTCCGGGTTGCCCGCGGGGACTTTCAGGCAGAAGCGATAGCGGTCCTCGGTACGGGTCAGTTCCAGCTCCAGGGCGTCGCTGACCACCTGGTGATAACGCACGATGCGCTCGAACACTTCCCGCAGGCTGCCGCTGGCCACCAGCGCATAGCCCAGGGCATGGAAGGTGGTCGGGCTGACGAAGCGCGAGACTCGCAAGCCGATGGCCGGGTCGCCGCTGACCTGCACCGCCAACTGCCACAGGCGGGTGGTGCCCGACAGCGGGTAGCGGGCGTTGGGATCGTCCATCAGCTGCGGGTCGAGCCCGGCCTGCTGGCACAGGGCGCAGCTGTCCAGGCCCAGGGCATCGAGCTGCTTGCGCAGGGCGCGGGTCCAGCTGGCGAGGGAAGTGGGTTCGGTCATGGCGGTTGGCGCGTCCGGTCAACAGGTTGGCGTCTGCGGCTAGCGCCCGGGGCGCGGGCGCAGGGCAGGATGCGAACATCGATAACCAGAGGATGGAAGCATGCACGGTACTTCTGCAAGTCCCGACCGGCTGAATGCCCAGCAACGATCGGCGCATATTCGTGAGGTGGTGCTGGCCCGGGGCGTCGAACTGCGCGAGCGCTACCCGCTGCTCAAGCATCAGGACGCCCTGGGCGCGGGCATCCTGGCCTTGGCCCTGCTCGGGATGGTCGGCGCGGCGGCGCTCTACCTTGGCGGTTACCTGGCCTGGTGGGCCTGTCTGTTGTTGAACGCCTTTTTCGCCTCCCTGACCCACGAGCTGGAACACGACCTGATCCACAGCATGTATTTCCGCAAGCAGCGCATCCCCCACAACCTGATGCTGGCGCTGGTCTGGCTGGCGCGGCCGAGCACCATCAACCCGTGGATCCGTCGCCATCTGCACCTCAACCACCACAAGGTCTCCGGCAGCGAGGCCGACATGGAGGAACGCGCGATCACCAACGGCGAGCCTTGGGGCCTCGCGCGCCTGCTGATGGTTGGCGACAATGTCATGTCGTCGCTGATCCGCACCCTGCGGGCCAGGACCTGGGCGCACAAGCTCAATATTCTCAAGCGCACCCTCAAGGTCTACGCGCCGCTGGCGCTGCTGCACTGGGGCGCCTGGTACCTGTTTCTCGGCTTCCACGGGGCCAATGGCGTGGCCGCGTTGCTGGGCGGCTCCATCGACTGGTCGGCGGATACCCTGGCGGTGATGCAGGTGATCGATATCGCCGTGGTGGTGATCATCGGTCCCAATGTGCTGCGCACCTTCTGCCTGCACTTCGTCAGCTCGAACATGCACTACTACGGCGACATCGAGCCGGGCAACGTGATCCAGCAGACCCAGGTGCTCAACCCCTGGTGGCTGTGGCCGCTGCAGGCGTTCTGCTGCAACTTCGGCAGCACCCACGGCATCCACCATTTCGTGGTCAAGGAACCGTTCTACATCCGCCAGCTGACCGCGCCGGTGGCGCATAAGGTGATGGCCGAGATGGGCGTGCGCTTCAATGATTTCGGCACCTTCGGCCGGGCCAACCGGTTTACCCGCAAGGAACAGGCGGCGACGCAACCGGCGCATACGGCACGGGCCTGAGTGGGTGGGCCCTCTCTCTGGTTAAATATCCAAGGATCGATAACGTTAAACGCAAGGTAATGCGGCGCCGGGAACATCCCGGTGCCCGTGGACGGGCATCGACAGGGAGCGGGTATGAAAAGTGCGGTAAGGCTGTTGATCGCCGGGGCCTTGATGAGTGTCGGCGGCGTGTCACTGGCCGACTCGGCGGCAGGCGGCAACGACGAGGCGTTGGCGCTGAGTATCTTGAAGAATCTGGAAGTGAACGGCTTTCGCAATTCCTTGCGGCCGGGGCACTACCCGGACGGCACTACGCTGGGCCAGACGCCCTATCGGGTCTACGAGAAGGCCGCAGGCGTCGAGGGCACCTACAGCGCGGTGGACGAAGAACGAAGCTGGATCTACAGCGTCAGGGTGATGGAGCAGGGGAGCAAGGGCATCACTATCTGCTTTGTCGACCATAACCTGCGCGGTAGCTACCTGTTTGCCTCGCCTTTGCTGGTCGAGAAAAACCGCGCCGGGCATTACGTCGTGGTCAAGGAACTGCCGAAGACCCCGGCCTGCGACATCACCCGGGGCTGAGGCCTGCGCCATGGATCGAGCATGGCGCAGGCGTTGTTTTACTTGAGCAGGCCCCTGTCGATATCGCCTTGAATCAACTTGGCTTCGGCTTCCCTGCGCGTCGGGTAGGCGTCGCCGAAGTTGTGCAACTCCTGCACCAGGCCTTTCCAGTCGCCGCCGATAATCATCCCCCAGGTTTTCGGCGTCCTTGCCGCCAGGTTGTCGTTGTACTGGTACGCCAGATCGATGATCGCGGTACGGGTGTGGAAGGGAATGCTGCGGAATTTCCCGGCACCCGCGACTTTGTCGATGCGTCTTTCCACGGCCGAAGAGATGATTTCAAAGTAAATGGCGGTCAGCTCCCTGGCCTGGGCCTCGCTAACGACCAGCGGCTTTTGCTGCAGCTTGTTCAGGGCTTGCTGGCCGCGCAGCCCGGTGTATTCGCCGAGGATCGACACCAGGCTCGGCGGCACGCCGTCGTTGAGCAGCGAGGCGGCGGTCTTGCCACCCAGGTCCACCCCGACTCCCAAGGTCACGCCGGACTCGCCCACTGGCACGCCCTGTTCCATCGGGATGTAGCCGGTCGTCTGCAGGCCGCCTTCCTTGTCGCGCAGGTAATCGGCGTCGAACAACGGCTGCTGGGCCAGCGCCTGGCTCTGTTCCTGGGCAGTCATGCTGGCCATCAGCTTGGCTTGGGCAATGGCGTTCAGCGCGCTGCGGCTGTCCACCAGGTTGGCGTTTTCCTGGGCCAGCAAGTCGCGGATGACCAGATTGTTGGCGGTTTCGCAGGCGTTCTTGAACCCGGCCAGTTCCTGGTCGATTGCTGCCGGGGCGTCGTATTCGCCGATCTTTTTCAGGTCGGCGAGAATGTCGTCGATAGTGCGCTCAAGGTAGTCCTTGGCCGGGTTCTGCATCAGCCTGGCAACGCTGGCCGCCAGTTTGTCTTCCCACTCGCCCAGCTTTTTCTGCACGAACTTGAGGGAGCGGTTGATCACGTCGACGCTGGCGTGCGACACCCCGGCGCCATTGAGTTCGGCCTTGACGGCCGCGAGCTGCTGATTGCGTTCGCGGTCGAATTTGGAGGCCAGTTCCCGGCGCGTTTCGTAGAGCTGAATCGGGATCGTGCCCCAGAAGTCCATGCCCAGGTCGGGATAGGACTCATACGGGAGCCAGCCGTTTCCTTCGGCCAACGATTCTTCCAGGGCGCTTTGCAGCAGGTAGAACGGGACCTGCGCCATGGCGTGACCGCCGCTGGTGGGGGCGCCGTTGACGGAGACCGTGCTGGAGAGCCCGGCACCGGCGCCGGAGGTCATGTCGGTGTTGTAGCTGCGGGTGTTCCAGCCGTTGCCAAAGCGCGAAGGGCTGCTGCCGATACTGGTGCCGGGTTGAATGCCGCGGTTAACCAGAATGTTTTTTTCTGCCATGAAGTCCTGTTCCTAGATTGAATGATCCTGAGGGTGCGAGTCGCAACGCGTAAGGCGTATTGAGAAGCATTTCCTTAGGCTGTGTACTGTATAAAAACACAGTTATGCATGCAAGCATTAATATGCATTTATGCATAATCATGAGTGCGCCAATCGACGTTCAAGCAAGGACGGCAGGAAAAGGAGGGAGAGATAGCGCGAATCAAAACCTGTAGCCGCTGCCACAGGCTGCGCAAGGCCCGCAGGACTTCCTGGGGCCTGGTGAGCGCCGCGACCGTGCCGGTCGATCGCGCGGCTACAGGGGACCGGGCATCAATCCGGCTGGAACGGCGAGGCGCTGAGGATTACCCCTGTCTCTTCCACATAGCGCTGCCAATGGCCGATCAGGGCGGCGAGCTTGTCCGGCTGGCTTTGCGCCAGATCGTGGACCTCCCCCGGATCGCGATCCAGGTCATACAACTGCCAGATCGCCGGGCCCACGGGGCCAGGGATATACACGGCTTTCCACTGGCCCTGGCGAATCGCCCGGCGGCCGAACAGCTCCCAGCCGGTGACGGTGTGTTCGTCATGCACCTGCGCTGTTTCGCCGGAGAGGAAGCCCAGCCACGACTTGCCCCGCAACGGCGCGATGTCCCGGCCGCGCCAACGCTTGCCCGGATGGCGCACGCCGGCCAGGTCGAGAACGGTCGGGACGATGTCCATCACCGTGCCGAAGCCATGGCTGATCCGGCCCTTGAGCGACAGCTGCGGGTAATGCACCAGCGCCGGCACGCGGATCCCGCCTTCGCTGGTGAAAGCCTTGAACAGTCGCGACGGCGCGGTGGCGGCCTGGGCCCAGGCCGGGCCGTACCAGACGTAGGAGTTGGCGCGGCCGATATTGCCCAGGCTGTTGTCGTAGTGCTGGTTGAGGTAAGTCAGCAGCTCCGGGCCGAATTTGGGGAAGGCCTCCAGCAGCGCGCCTTCGGCGCCGTTGTCGGACATGAACAGGATAAAGGTGTTGTCCAGCTGGCCCTGCTGGCGCAGGTAGTCCACCACCCGGCCGATGTTCCAGTCCATGCGCTCGACCATCGCCGCGTAGACCTCCATGGCTCGCGCCGACACCTGGCGCTGCTCTTCGCTCAAGGCGGCCCATTCGGCGTTCAGCCCCACCAGCGGATGGGGCTCCACATCGGCGTCGATCAGCCCGAGCCGCTTGAGGTTTTCCAGGCGCTCCAGGCGCAGCGCTTCGGGGCCGGCGTCGTAGCGGCCCCGGTATTTGGCGACCACTTCCTCGGGCGCCTGCAACGGCCAGTGCGGCGCCGAGAACGGCAGGTAGGCGAAGAACGGCCGGGTCTGGTCGCGCTCCTTGAGGTACTGCAGCAGCTTGTCGCCGAAGGCGTCGGAGGAATAGAAATCCTTGGGCAACTGGTCGACGAAACGGTCGTCCTCGATGTACAGCGCCGGGGTGGATTTGAGCAGGCCCGGGGTGGTTTCGTCGTAGGGCGGCTCGAACCCGTAGTGGTTGGCCGCGCCGGGCAACAGCGAGAACGAGCGCTCGAAACCCCGGGCATGGGGCGCCAGTTCGGCGGTCAGGCCCAGGTGCCATTTGCCGCTCATCAGGGTCTGGTAGCCGGCCTCGCGCAGCAGCTCGGGCAGGGCCGCCACACGATCGTTGAGGTGGCCTTCGTAGCCTGGCTTGCCGATCAGTTCCGGGGTCAGGGCCTCGGCCATGGTGCCGATGCCGGCGATATGGTGATCGGTGCCGGTGAGCAGCATGGAACGGGTCGGCGAGCAGGTCGGCGCGGTGTGGAAGTCGGTCAGGCGCAGGCCATTGAACGCCAGGGCATCGAGGTTCGGCGTGGCGATTTCGCCGCCGAACGCGCCGAGGTCGGAAAAGCCCAGGTCGTCGGCCAGGATCACCAGGAAGTTGGGACGTTGCGGCATCGGTTCACTCCATATCAGCAAGCAATAAAGGCCAGGGGCAGGTCACGGATCTGAGCGGGCAAGGGCAGCTGGTAGTGCTCATCGCGGGTCAGTTCGTGGAGCAGTTCTTCGCGCAGTTGGTGGAAGTCGAAGCTGCTGCGCTGCCGTGGATGGCGCAGGGCGATGTTCACCACGCGCTTGATGCGGCCGGGGCGCGGCTCCATCACCACCACGCGGTCGGCGAGGAAGATCGCTTCCTCGACATCGTGGGTGACCAGCACCGTGGTGATCCGCGCCCGTTCGCGGATCGCCAGCAGCTCGTCCTGCATCTGCTGGCGGGTCAGCGCATCGAGGGCACCGAAGGGTTCGTCCAGCAGCAGGAGGCGCGGGCTGGCCACCAGGCCGCGGGCGATGGCCACCCGTTGCGCCATGCCGCCGGACAGCTGGTGCGGGTAGGCGCGGCTGAAGTCGCTCAGGCCGACCAGTTCGATGAAATCGGCGATACGTTTCTGCCGTTGCGCGTTGCCCAGGGGCTCGTTGACCAGGCCCAGGCCGATGTTGTCCTCGACCGTCAGCCAGGGGAACAGGCGGTGTTCCTGGAACACGATGCCGCGTTCGCCGCCGATGCCGCTGACGGCTTTGCCGTCGATGCGGATCTCGCCGCGAAACTGCGTGTCCAGGCCGATCAGCAGGCGCAGCAGGGTGGACTTGCCGCAACCGCTGGCGCCGACGATGGCGACGAATTCGCCCTCGGCGATCTCCAGGTTGAATTCGCGGATCGCTTCCAGCTCACCGCCGGCGACCTCGAAGGTCTTGCCGACCTGGTTGAAGCTGACTATCGGTACGGGTGCGTTCATGCGTGTCTCCAGCGGGTGGCGCGGCGTTCGAGCTGTTGGCCGAGCAGGTTGAGCAGGGCGCCGGTCAGGCCCACCAGGAGCATGCCGGCCAGGATCAGGTCCATGCGCAACAGCTGCTGGGCGCCGATCATCTGGCTGCCGATGCCGCCGTTGGACGGCATGAAATATTCCGCGCCGATGGTGCCCAGCCAGGCGTAGATCAGGCTCAGGCGCAGGCCGGCGAAGATCCCCGGCGCCGCGCCCGGCAGCACCAGGCGCCGCAGGCGTTGCCAGAGGCTCAGGCGCAAGACCTGGGCGGCCTCCGCCAGTTGCGGCGACAGGTTGGCGACGCTGCGCTGGGTGGCGATGAACAGCGGGAAGAACGCGGCCAGGGCGACGAACACCCATTTCGCCAGTTCCCCGAGGCCGAACCAGGCGGTGAGCAAGGGCACCCAGGCGAAAATGGCGATCTGCCGTGCGGCTGCCAGGGTCGGTCCGAAAAGACGTTCGCTCAGCGGCGACAGGCCCAGCAGCAGGCCCAGGGCAAACCCCAGGCCGCCGCCCAGCAGCAGGCCGCCCAGGGTGCGTTCCAAGCTCAGGGCCAGGCCGCTGGACAGCGTGCCGTCGAGCAGGCCGTGCCAGGTGGTGTCGAGCACCGCCAAGGGGCTGACCAGGATATTGGCGTCGACCCATTCCAGGCGGTTCGCCAGTTGCCACAGCGCCAGCAGCGACAGCGGCAGCAGCCACGGCTGCAGGCGTTGCCAGCCTTGATAACGCGGGCCGCGGCGGATCTGCGCGATGGCCGGGTGCGGCCAGTGCACCAAGGCTTTATCCAGCAGGCCGACGGCGCGGTCCATGGCCACGCCTATCGCCCCGATCGCCACGATGCAGACGAAGACGATATCCAGCATGAACAGCTGGCGGGCCCAGACCATCAGGTAGCCGATGCCTTCGCTGGAGGCCAGCAGTTCCACCGCCAGCAACGAGGTCCAGCCGGCGGCCAGGGCCAGGCGCACACCAGCCATGAAGGCGGGCAGGGCGGCAGGCAGCACCAGCCGGCGAATCATCAGGTGCGGCGGCAGGCGCAGCACCGCGGCGGCTTCGCGCAACTTGGGCTGGGCGTCGCGTACGCCGACCAAGGTGTGCAGGGTCACCGGCACCACGATGGCCTTGACCAGCACCACCAGCTTGAGCAGCTCGCCGATGCCGAAAAACACCATGAACAGCGGGATCCAGGCCAGGGTCGGCACTTGGGCCAAGGCGGCGAAAGTGGGGAACACCAGGCGTTCCAGGCGCGGACTGGCACCCAGTGCCGCCCCGAGCAAGGCACCGGCGCCGATGCCCGCCAGCAGGCCCCAGAACAGCCGTTGCAGGCTGATCGCCAGATGGCTCCACAGCTCGCCGCCGGCCAGTTCCAGGGCGCTGTGCCAGACCAGCGCCGGGGCCGGCAGGATCTGCTCGCTCATCCACCCCTGGCGGGCGGCCAGCCACCACAGGGCGAACAGGCCCAGGGGCAGCAGCCAGGGCAGCAGCCGCCGGTTGAGGCGCGGCCAGGACAGCGGCTGATCGGCGGGCGCGGCCAACGGCAGGCTGAGAAGGGAAACACGGGCCATGGATGACCTCCGTTGTCGGGTTGGGCTGCAGCTTTTGCTTTTGTTCTTGCGTAGGAGCGAGGCTTGCCCGCGATAGGCCGCAGGCCGGTTGTGGCCTTGATGCCGCCATCGCGGGCAAGTCGGATCGCCGCCCGCTCGCTCCTACAAAATGTTTTTTGGTTATATAAAAAGTTTTATCGATGCTATTGGGAGATAAGAGAGGCCATTTAAGGCTGCGCGGGTGCGCTGCAGCCAATGCATTTGGAGAATATTTTCGATGCGGTTCATGCATGGCTCGCGCAGAGCCGCGTTCTGACTGATTTATTCGATATGGCTATTAAAATGTGAATTTATAGTATTTAAAGCCTGGATCGCCTTCGGCCTACCTTCAGCTCCTCAATGCCCGTCGCAGCCAGGAGCCCCACCTTATGAACCTTCCTTTCAAACGCGTCTTCCGTGTATTCGCCGCGCCGGCCCTGGCCGGGCTTCTGGGCAGCCTGCCGTGGCTGGCCCAGGCGGACGAACTCAAGCAGATCCGCATCGCCGTGCCGGACCTCAGCGCCGGCACCCAACACAGCGGCGGCGGGATCACCGATGTATTGCGTCAGCAGCAGATCTTCGAAAAGGCCTTCGCCGACCAGGGCATCAGCATCCAGTGGAACTACTTCAAGGGCGCCGGCCCGGTGATCAACGAGGCGTTCGCCAACGGTCAGGTGGACCTGGCCTATCTGGGGGACCTGGCGGCGATCATCGGCAAGTCCAACGGCCTGGATACCCGCCTGCTCAGCGCCACGGCCCGCGGGGTCAAGCAATACCTGGGGGTGGTGCCGGGCTCGGGGATCAAGACCCTGCAGGACCTCAAGGGCAAGCGGGTCGCAGTGTTCCGCGGCACGGCCACCCAGCTGTCGCTGGATGCGGCGCTGGCCAGCCAGGGCCTGAGCGAGAAGGACCTGAAGATCATCAACCTGGATTTCAACGCGGCGGTGGCGGCCTTGGCGGCCAGGCAGATCGATGCCTCCTGGGGCGGCGCCAACCTGAATGCCTTGCAGGCCAAGGGCCTGGCCGAGGTGCCGCTGAACACCAAGGACCTGGGCGGCGCGGGTAGCGTGCAGGCAGTGCTGGTGGGCAGCGGCGCGTTCGTCGACGCCCATCCCGAGGTGGTGGAGAAACTGCTCAAGGCCCAGCAGCAGGCGGTGCAGTGGCTGACCCAGGACAGCAACAAGGAGGCTTATATCCAGCTGGTCTCGGGGCTGGCCAGCTACCCGCCGGTGGTGCTGCAGCAGGACCTCAAGGACCAGCGCTTCAGCGAAATCTTCCCCTCGACCCTGGACCCGGTGTTCCTCGGCAAACTGCAAGACGCCGTGGACCTGGCCGCGCAGCAACGGCTGATCCGCAAGCCGTTCAACGTCAGCGAATGGGTAGCGCCGCAACTGGCTGCCGCCGGCCTTTAAGCCACCTGGAACACGCCCCGTAGCCGCTGCCGAGCCTGCGAGGCTGCGATCGAGGACGCAGTCCTCGCCAAACCTGTCCACGCGGTTTACCGGGAGGAACGCGGTGCCCGGTTTTGCGGCCCCTGCGGGGCCGATCGCAGCCTCGCGGGCTCGGCAGCGGCTACAGGAAATCGCGTCTTCTGTAGGAGCGAGGCTTGCCCGCGAGAGGCCCTCAAGACCCACTACGACGCCATGTCGACCTGCTGCCGATCCACCGCCACCAGCACCTCGATCATCTTGCGCGCCGCCGGGGACAGGCGGAAACCGGTGCGGCTGACGATGCCGCAGCGGGCGTTCATGCTCTCGAGGTTCTGCGGCAGGTTGCGCCAGTGCAGCAGCGCCAGGGAACCCTGCTCGATGTCCTCGACGAAGGCCTCGGCGGTGCCTACGCCGATCGCGTTCGACTGGCGCACGATCTTCACTAGCGCCGGGAAGTGTTCGGTCTGGATGGTCGGGGCAAAGTCGATGCGCCCGCTGAGGTTGGCCAGCAGCTTGCGGATCCCCGGCGGGATCAGCGTAGCGGCCAGCGGGTAGTCGAACATGTCGTTGGTCGACAGGCTTTCCTTGGCCAGCAGCGGGTGCCCGGGGCGGCAGAAAAACACCCCGCGCTTGGGCGTCAGCGGCTGGGTCTGGAAGTTCGGGTCGGCCTCGAAATGGCGGATGTCGGCGATAAAGAACTCGATTTCTTCGCGGCTCAGGCTGCGGCTGAGTTTTTCCCAGTTATCCACCTCCAGGCAGACGCGCACCTTCGGGTGCGTGCCAGTGAATTGCGCCACCGCGTCGGGCACCAGTTTCACCGCCGGCGCCGGGCCGCAACCGAAGCGCAGTTCGCCGGCGTCGAGCTTGGTCATCTGCGTCACTTCGCTGCTCAACAGGGCTGCGCCCTGCACCAGGCTCAGGGCGTGTTGCAGCACCACCTGGCCTTCCGGGGTGGGGCGCAGGTCCTTGTTGCCGCGGTCCACCAGCACGCAACCGAACTCCTGCTCCAGCCCCTGGATGCTGCGGCTGAAGGCCGGCTGGGTGATGCCCATGGCGTCGGCCGCACGGACGAAACTGCGGTGCTCGTTGAGGGCGATGAAGTAACGCAACTGGCGAAGATCCATATGCTTTCCCGGCATCCGAAAAATAGCCCGAAGGCATTTGCGACGAGTGAGGAATGAGGTTTTAAATGCAAGCTCTTATTCCGTCAACGAAGCATGTAATTATCTATTAGATCTAAAATGAATATAGATAGAGCGTTGTTTCGCTGCCGGCCAACCGTCAGCAGTCAGAAGAGGGTCTACCCGATGAGCAATGCCGCATTAGCCGTTAAACCCGCTGTCCAGGCGCTTGAGATCCACCCGGTGGCCGGCCGTATCGGCGCCGAGATCCGGGGCGTGCAACTGTCCGGCGCGCTGGACGCCGCCACCGTCGAGGCCATCCAGCAGGCGCTGGTGCAGCACAAGGTGATCTTCTTCCGTGGCCAGGCCCACCTCGACGACCAGAGCCAGGAAGCCTTTGCCCACCTGCTCGGCGAGCCGGTGGCGCACCCCACGGTGCCGGTGCGCGACGGCACCCGTTACCTGCTCGAACTGGACGGCGCCGAGGGCCAGCGCGCCAACTCCTGGCACACCGATGTGACCTTCGTCGACGCCTACCCGAAAGCCTCGATCCTGCGTTCGGTGGTGGCCCCGGCCTCCGGCGGCGACACGGTCTGGGCCAACACCGCCGCGGCCTACAACGAGCTGCCGGCGGAGCTGCGCGAGCTGGCGGACAAGCTCTGGGCGGTGCACAGCAACGAGTACGACTACGCCGGGGCCAAGCCGGACGTGTCGGTGGAAAAGCTCGAGCGCTACCGCAAGATCTTCACTTCCACCGTCTATGAGACCGAGCACCCGCTGGTGCGCGTGCACCCGGTGAGCGGCGAGAAGAGCCTGGTGCTGGGGCATTTCGTCAAACGCATCAAGGGCTATACCCAGGCCGACTCGGCGCACCTGTTCAACCTGTTGCAAAGCCATGTCACCCGCCTGGAAAACACCGTGCGCTGGCGCTGGACCGCCGGCGACGTGGCGATCTGGGACAACCGTTCGACCCAGCATTACGCGGTCGACGACTACGGCACCCAGGACCGCATCGTGCGCCGCGTGACCCTCAAGGGCGACGTGCCGGTGGGCGTGCAGGGGCAGCGTAGCCAGACTATCAAGGGGCTTTGAATAATCCGCTGGACGTTGAATCGTTGCGCCCCTGCGGGGCGATCGCAGCCTCGCTCCGCTCGACAGCGGCTACAGGAACAGGTAGAAGCCGGACGCCTGTAGCCGCTGCCGAGCCTGCGAGGCTGCGAAAGGTCCGCAGGACCTCCGAGGGCCCCGAGACCGCCGCGACCGTCCTCCGAACGCGGCCTGCGATAGGCCCCTTGAAACCGCCGCCCTACCACACCCCGATCTGCACCACCTTCTCCGCCTCCGGTTCGCCATAACGAAACCGCTGCCCGCGCAGATCGATCTCTTCGTGGCTGATGGTGGTCCGGCGTTTCAAGCCGCGCAGCCAGTCGAACAGATACCCCAGATGCTCCTCGCGCACCGCCGCATAGGCCGGGTCGGCGCCGAGGTCGTGCAATTCCTGCGGGTCGTTGTCGAGGTCGAACAGCTGCGGGCGGAAGCCGTCGTAGGCCAGGTACTTCCAGCGTTCGCTGCGCACCATGGTCATGCGGCAGCGGTCGATGGGCTGCGCCAGGCGCTCCCGGGCCGGGGCCTGGAAGGCGTAGTCGTATTCGCTGATGGCGTAGCGGCGCCAGTCGCCGGCCGTGCCGTGCAGCAGCGGGATCAGCGAACGGCCTTCCAGCCGATGCTCGGCACCGGGCAGCCCCAGGGCTTCGAGGAAGGTCGGCAGGGTGTCTATGGTCTCCACCAGGCGCTCGTCCGCCGTGCCCCGGCTGATATCCGCCGCCGCCCGCGGGTCGCGCACGATCAGCGGCACGCCCACCGCCGGCTCCAATAAAAACTCCTTTTCCCCCAGCCAGTGATCGCCGAGAAAGTCGCCGTGGTCGCTGGTGAACACGATCAGGGTGTCGTCCCAGCGGCCGCTGCCTTGCAGGAAATCGAACAGCCGGCCGAGCTGATCGTCCACCTGCTTGATCAGGCCCATGTAGGTCGGCACCACGTTCAGGCGCACTTCGTCGCGAGAGAAGTTGCGGCTCTCTTCGTGCTGGCGAAACGCGGCGTACACCGGGTGGTCGCTGGCCTCTTCCGTGCTGGTGCGTATCGGGGCGATCACCTGCTCGGCCGCGTACAGCGCGTGGTAGGGCGCCGGGGCGATATAGGGCCAGTGCGGCTTGATATAGGACAGGTGCAGGCACCAGGGCCGCTCGCCCTGCTCCTGGATGAAGTCCAGGGCGCGGTCGGTGGTGTAGACGGTTTCCGAATGCTGCTCGGGGACGCGGGCTGGCAGGTGGGCATGGCGCATGTGCCAGCCGCTGAGGATTTCGCCCCGTTCACTTTCGGCGGCGTTGGCCCAGTCGTGCCACGGGTTGCGCCCTTCGTAACCCTGCGCGCGCAGGTAATGGGTGTAGGGCGCCGACTCGCGCTTGTCGTCGAACAGCGGGCTGTCGGGGAAGATCCCGTCGTGGCGCAGGTAGGGCTCGAAACCCACCTCGTTGAGGGCTTCGGCCTGCCGGCTCTCGGGGTCGATGGCCAGGCGTTGCAGGGCATCGAGGTTGGGCGTGGCGTGGGTCTTGCCCACCAGCGCAGTGCGGATGCCGTGGGGGCGCAGGTAGTCGCCGAGGGTCAGTTCTTCCAGGGGCAGCGGCACGGCGTTCCACGCCACCTGGTGGCTACTGACATAGCGCCCGGTGTAGGCCGACATCCGCGACGGTCCGCAGATGGTGCCCTGGGTGTAGGCCCGGGTGAAACGCACGCCGGTGGCGGCCAGACGGTCGATGTTCGGCGTGTGCAGGTGGGGGTGGCCGTAGCACGACAAGTAATCGCGACGCAGTTGGTCGCACATGATGTACAGCACATTGCGCACGGATGGGACGGGGTTGGACATGGGCTTCACCAATCGAAAGACAGGCGAGGTTTTTCGCTTCCAGCGGGGCGTTACCACAAGCGCATTCGGCGCATGCTTTTCATGCGCGGTCTGCATCGGAGGATGCGATCTCTGTAGCCGCTGCCGAGCCTGCGATCGGTTGCAGAGCAACCGCAAACCCTGAGTCCGCGATATGCCTGAAAAAGCGCGTTGGCAGGCTTGGCGACGGCTACGCCGCCGATCGCAGCCTGCGGCAGCGGCTACAGGACGCGGCGTTTCAAACGGCGAAATTCTCCAGCGAACACAGGTCCTCATCCAGCGCATCGGTGCGCTTGATCTCCTCGATCATCGCCTCGGCCAGCGGCGACAGCCGGTAGCCGGCGCGGCTGACGATGCCGTAGCGGGTGTACAGCTCCTCCAGGTCGTCGGCCAGGCCTTCGATCTTCAGGCACACCAGTTCGCCCCTGGCCTGGTGCAGCGCGTCGCTGTAGGAACCGACGATGCCGATGGCGTCCGAGCGCAGCACCACGCCGAGCAGGCTGTAGCTGTTCTCGCATTCCACATTCGGGGCGAAGTCCGGCCGGCCGCTGAGGTCGACGATGACCTTGCGCAGGTTCGGCGGGCGGATGGTCACCGCCAGGGGATAACTCATCAATTCGGCGGCGCTGACGCTGCCCTGCCGGGCCAGCGGGTGCCCGGCGCGGCAGCAGAAATGCCATTTGCGCGGGCGCAGGCGTTGGGTCAGGTAATCCGGGTTGGCCTCGAAGTGCCGGGTGTCGGCGACGAAAAACTCGAACTCTTCGCTGAGCAGACGCTTGCTCAAGGTTTGCCAGTCGTCCACCTGGAACTGCACCCGCGCCTTGGGATAACGCCCGATAAAACTGCCGATGGCCCGGGGGATCAGCCCCGCCGCCGGCGCCGGGCCGCAACCGAAGCGCAGCTCGCCGGCCTCCAGGCCGTTGAACTGGCTGATCTCGTTGGCCAGTTGCTGCGCGCCGCTGACCAGCCGCCGCGCATGTTCGAGCAGCACCAGCCCCTGTTTGGTCGGCGCCAGGTCCTTGCGCCCACGATCCACCAACTGGCAGCCGACGCTGTGTTCCAGGGCCTGGATGCTGCGGCTGAAGGCCGATTGCGACAGGTTCACCGCCACCGCGGCCGCGACAAAACTGCGCTGTTCGGCGAGGGCGATGAAGTGACGGAGCTGGCGCAGATCGATATGCATTTTTCACATTGAAAATATCGGGGAAATGCATTGGCTATGCATTAGGTCGACTCTTTATAAAGGCAATCTCTTATTCCGTAAATCTTTGTAAAAACATAAATAAATAGCCAAAAAGAATATACGGATCAGCCTGTTTCATTGCCCAGGAGCCGCCCATGAGCCCGTTGAACCTTGCGTCCCCCACCTCGCCTCGACGGCTCAAGCGCCTGCCGCTGGCCCTGTTGCTGGCCGGCAGCGCCGGCTGGTCCCAAGGCTATGCCGCGGACGCCGAAGCGCCCGCCGAGGCCTCGGCCAAGGCCAGCGCTGGCAAGCCCGCCGCCAGCGGCCAGTTGGAAACCGTGACCGTGACCGCGCGCCGCCGCGAAGAGAGTTCCCAGGACGTACCGACGCCGATGAGCGTGATCGGCGGCCAGGCTCTGGAGAGCCAGCGGGTCTACCGTATCCAGGACCTGCAGCAACTGGTGCCCAGCGTCAACGTCGCCTACATGCATGCGCGCCAGTCCAGCGTGTCGATCCGCGGCCTGGGCAACAACCCGGCCAGCGACGGCCTGGAAGGCAGCGTCGGGCTGTACATCGACAACGTCTACCTGGGGCGGCCGGGCATGGCGGTGTTCGACCTGATGGACATCGAGCAGCTGGAAGTGCTGCGCGGCCCCCAGGGCACGCTGTTCGGCAAGAACACCACTGCCGGGGTGATCAATATCAGCACCCGCGCGCCGAGTTTCACCCCCGAGCGCAGCATCGAGACCTCGGTGGGCGAGGACGGCTACTTCCAGACCAAGGGCACCATTTCCGGGCCGTTGAACGACGAGCTGGCCGGGCGCTTTTCGGCGTACCGCACCCGCAGCGACGGCGACATCAAGAACGAGTTCGACGGCCATGACTTGAACGGCGGCTCGCGCCAGGGCTTCCGCGGGCAGCTGCTGTACAAGCCCAACGACAGCTTCAACCTGCGCTGGATCGGCGACTACAACGAAGAGGATTCCAGCGCCGGCACCCGGGTGCTGTACAGCACCGGGCCGACCATCAACGGCACCAACCTGTACCAGGCGCGGGCCAACGCGGCCGGGGCCACCCTGGTCGACGGCACGCACCGCAAGGTCAACCTGGACAACGATCAGCACGTCACGGTGTTCCAGGGCGGCACCTCGCTGGAGGCCAACTGGACCCTGCCCAGCGACTTCACCCTGACCTCGGTCAGTTCCTACCGCTGGTGGAACTTCACCCCGCGCAACGACGACGGCCTCAATGTGCCGGCGACCTACAACGCCGGGGTCTCGGTGGAAGACAAACAGTGGTCCCAGGAATTTCGCCTGGCCTCGCCCACCGGCGGCTTCTTCGACTACGTGCTGGGCGCCTACTACTTCGGTTCCGACCTGGACAACAAGTCCTTCGCCTATTACGGACCCAAGGCCGACATCTGGAACGGCACGCCCAACGGCGCGCTGAACAACGTCACCAGCATCGGCAACGGGCATATCCGCACCGACAGCTTCGCCCTGTTCGCCCAGGGCACCTGGCACCTCACCGAGCGCCTGGACTTCACTGCCGGCCTGCGCGGCACCTATGAGGAGAAAAGCGCCTGGGTGACCCGCAATGCGCCGGTGGGCGGCGCGGCGGTGAGCGGCGCCGCGGCCACCGCGCGGCGCGGGCGTGCCGGAGCCTACGATTCCGGCGACCTCAACCAGTACAGCACCAGCCCCTCGGGCCTGCTCAACCTCAGCTACCGCTTCACCGACGATGTGCTGGGCTACGCCACCCTGTCCCACGGCGAGAAGTCCGGCGGGGTCAACCTGGTGGTGGGCTCGGCCCCGACCGCCGGCGCCGACTCGCTGCTGATCGGCACCGAGCGCGCCAACAACGCCGAGCTGGGTTTCAAGAGCACCCTGTGGGACAAGCGCCTGCAACTCAACGCCAACCTGTTCTGGACCCAGGTCAACGGCTACCAGACCAACGCCTACGATGACGCCAACCGCGTGCAATACCTGACCAACGCCGGTTCGGTGCGCTCACGGGGCGTGGAATTCGAAAGCACGCTGATTCCTCTGCGTGGCCTGACCCTGAACTTCAACGGTTCCTATAACGACGTACGCTACCTGTCGTACAAGGATGCGCCATGCCCGCCCGAAGTCAGCCTGCGCCCGGGCGCCCCGGCCTCCTGCGACCTCAGCGGCCACCAGGTGGTCGGCGCCTCGAAATGGATCGGCAACGCCAACGGCGAATACAAGTGGAACCTGGAAAACGGCCTGGAACCCTACGTCACCGGCAGCTACGCCTTCCGCTCCAAGGCGGTGGGTACGGTGGAAGACTCCGACTACGGCCAGATCCCCAGCTACGCGGTGGTCAACCTCTCCACCGGCCTGCGCGGCAACTACGAACAGGGGCAGTGGGACGTGTCGCTGTGGCTGAAAAACGCCTTCGACAAGACCTACTACACCACGCTGTGGACCGGTGGGAACGGTGGGTATGAAGGCTTGTTGGGGACGCCGCGGACATTGGGCGTGACCGGGCGTTACGATTTCTGATTTATTCAAAAGCGGGTTTGCTCGCGATAGCTCCAGCGATTAACACTATGGTGCCTGTATCGCGAGTCAACGCGCTTGCTCAATAATCAGGGTTTGTATGGTTATTCACGGTATTCAAACTTTCCAATGTAAAGAAAGTACTTATCTCTTATGGCTTCTGCATCTGTAGAAGCATTGAATTCATAGTCGTAGATCAACACTATCGTGTCTATCGGTGTGTCGTTTGATAGGATTTTTTTGATCTTCATGTCGTTCAGAATATCGGTGTCATAAGAGAAGCCGTCAATTGCATCCGCGAATGAAGTTGTAAGCTCAATGGTTTCAGCTTCGATCTTGTCATCGTCGATATAGCCCAACGCAAAGGCATTGGTGAATTCGGATCCGAGAAAATCTCCGTCTTCAGAGTACGATGGCTTTAAGACTTCCCTGAGGGTGGAGTCTTCCCAATTTGTATTGGCAATCCATATAGATACAAATTTATTCATCGTTGTCTCCATGCTTACGGTAGTCGACCTGAATGTCTGGGGGGAGTGCCTTGGCGCCGCCTGATAGCCTATGATCCGCCCATTCATTTAAGCGAGATAGGTATTCGTCAGGGTTTTTCGACTGGTCAATCAGTTCAATGATTTCATTGTGCGCTCGCGTTGACCCCTTCCCACCATGTTTCCCTGAAGGGTTGATGAAGATTACCTCAGAGATTGGGGTCCTCGCTTCATAGATGAGATCTATCGATACGTCCCATCTTTTAAATATGTTTGCTCTTGAAACAACAAACCACTCGTGAAGCTTACCGGGAGCTCTTAGCCTGCTTTCGATATCTTGTCTGTTTTCTTTATTGGCCCAGACAGCATCAAAGTCATCCGGGGATATAGCGCTGAACCAATCGCGGAATGCATTGTTTTTGATGCTTGGGATCTTGATGCGTTCAGAGGTAATCAGCGGGCCGGGACGCTGGTATCGTTTCGAAAGGGTGTTGGTGCCAGTGGAAAACAACTGCTTGGAGTGACTCAAGAACCCGTTTCTTGAGGCTCGGATGAATAGCGTTGACGATGTTGTGCCCTTGCCGGCCGCTAATCCCAACGGATCGACCCACTCCGTTGGGTTATGTACGTATTGGTAGTTGTTCAGCCCTCCTGCGAGCCTGATCGGATCGGGTGTCAAAAACCGTCCGGTATCGGGGTGGTAGTAACGATGCAAGTTGTAGTGCAGCCCGGTTTCCGCATCGAAGTATTGCCCTTGGAACCGCAACGGATTGTCGATTTCCTCAATATCCAGCGCAGCCAGGTTGCCATAGGCCCGATACCTGGCCGACCACATGATTTCGCCGCTGTAGTCCGTCAGTTCCTGTGGTGTGCCGAGGTGGTCGAGTTGGTAGTAAAAGGGTTCGGCCTTGAGCGGGCCTTCGCCGTCGAGCATGGCCAACGGGCGGAAGGTGTCAGGTTCATAGAGGTAGCTGCGGTAGCGATTTTCAGCGCTTTCGGCGATCAGCCGTTCGCCTTGCCACAAGAATTCAGTGGTGCGGCCGTCGACGGTTTTGGCGATGCGCCGGCCAAAGGCATCGTACTTGTAGGTCGCGGTACGGCCCCCGGGGAGGCTGACACCGATCAGCCGATGCTGGCAGTCGTACCGGTACTCGGTGACCAGCTTCTGCCCGGTGCCGCGCCGTTCGCGGCTGAGGTTGCCAAAGGCGTCGTAGTCGAAGTGTCGGTCGCCCTGCATCAGCAGGCGGTTGCCTTTGACATTGGCTTGATCGGTGACGGGCTGATCGCCACCGCCCAGCAGGTTACCGGCGGGGTCGTGGGCGAAGCTTTCCGGGGTGCTGCCGCGTACGTGGATCAGACGGTCGAGCGGGTCGTACTGGTAGCGGCGATTGCCTTTGCGGCTGTCATCGATGCCCGCAAGGTTACCGTTGGCGTCGTAGGCGTAACGGCGCTTTAGCAGATTGTGGTTTTGCTGACTGATGTCATGGGCGTGCAGGCGCCCCTGGTCGTCGTACTGGTACTGACTAAGCAGCAACCCTTGTTGGCGCTGTCGTTCAAGGCCGGCGCTGTATTGGTGACGGGTCAGGCGCGAGCCGTTGAGGTCGATACCGCTCAACTGGCCCCCAGGTTGGTAGTGGTAGTCGAGCCGGCTGCCGTCCGGCAGGCGGTAGTGGCTGAGCTGGCCCAGCGTGTCGTATTGGTAGCGCAGGGTGCCCCAGCCCTGGTGTTCGGTGATCAGCCGGTCCTGCAGGTCGTATTCGTAGGCCAGTGGCCAGTGACCGTCGTCGACCCCGACCAGGCGGCCAAGGGTGTCATAGCTGTAGTGAATTTTTTCGCCGTCGGCCAGGGTCTTCACCAGCACGCGGCCGCTGGCATCGCGCTGGTATTCGGTGACCAGCTCGCTGCCGTCGTCGCCGAATTCGATTTTCTTCAGCAGGTTGCCGTTGAGGTCATAGGCATAGGCAGTACGGCGTCCGTCGAAGCTGGTTTCCTGTTGGATCAGGCCGTTGGGGTAATAGTCCAGGCGATACTGCTCGCCGCGTTCATTTTCGATTTCGGTCAGCCACAGGCGAGCGCTGTCGTACCGGTAATTGAGCTGGCTACCATCGGCGTTGATGCGTCGACTGACCAGGTGCAGCCCATCGGCGTATTCGTAGCGCGTGATGCGTCCCAGCTCATCGCGCTCGCCAGTGACCTTGCCATAGGCGTTGTAGCTGAAGGCGCGGGTGGCGCCGCCGGGCAGGGTGATCAGGCTGAGGCGGTTGGCGGCGTCCCATTGGTACTGGGTGATGGTGCCGTTTTCATCCTGGCGGGTGATCTGCCGGCCCAGGGCGTCGTAGCGGTACTTACGTTGCCCACCGTCGGGCAGCTGTTCTTCCAGCAGCTGGCCGAGGTTGTTCCAGCCCAGCCGATGATGGCTTTCGTCGGGATAACGAATTTCCAGCAGACGGCCCTGGCGGTCGTAGCTGTAGCGGGTGGTATTGCCGTCGGGGTCGGTCTGGCGGGTGATATCGCCTTGAGCGTTGTATTCATACTTCCAGCTTGCCTGGCCACGATGCATCTCGCTGACCAGGCCGTTTTCGTACTCGTAGGTGATGGGCTCGTCTTCGGGCGCGATCACCGCGATCTGCTGGCCAGCCTCGTCGTAATGGTATTCGGTGATGGCGCCCAGCGGGTCCTGTTCGGCAATCAACCGGCCCTTGTCGTCATAGGCCTTGAGGTACTCGGCGCCGTTGGGATCGACTTTGCCGATCAGCCGGGCCTGACCGTCATGGGTATAGATCTCTTCGCTCCCATCGGCATAGATGACCGTGACGCCGCCCTGGTCATCCCAGACATAACGCTGGCTTACCTGGGCGAAGCTGGCCCAGTGTCGAACGCAGCGGGAGTGCTTGCCCTGGCGTTCCCATTCCCAATAGAAGCTCGCCCCGCCCGCCAACTGCCGCTCGAGAATGACGTGCTGCTCGTTATAGCGGTAATGCTCGGCTTCGCCTGCCGCGTTCTTGGCCTCTACCAAGCGATGTTGCGCATCGTAGCGGTAGCTGACCAGGGTCTTGAGCGTGCTCCAGCTGTCTTCCTGGGTGTCCGCGGGGACGAACTGCTGGTAGTCGACGGCGACGATGTGGGTGCGGTCATAACGCAGTAGCAGGGCGCGGCCGGCGCCATTGTCGAGACGTTTGATGCGCCCCTGGATATCGCGGGTGATGTGCAGGCGGTTGTCATAGGCATCGCTGATGGCGACCAGCGTCGCGCCACGGTTGTCGTAGCGAAAGTGAAAGAGCTGCGCTGTCTCGCCGGCCTGGCTCAGGATCAGCTCGGCGGGATCGTCGCCGCGAAAGATCGCCGCCCGTGACAGCGTATTGGTGATGGTCGGGTGCTGCTCGTCGGGCAGGGGGAAGGTCGTCGAGCGGTTTTCGTGGTCGGTCCAGATGACGCTGTCGCCATGGATTTCCAAGCGTTGGGCGAGGGCATGGCTCCAGCCATGACCCAGGCCGCAGTCGATTTCGGCGGCACTGGTGCGATACAGGCGGGTCCACTTGAAGGGCAGCAAGCCATCCAGTTCACCGTCGGTCAGCGTCAGCAGTTCCTCGCCGGTCACCATCGACACCGGGCAACCGTTGGTGCAGGTGTTGCTGGCGGCGTCGTTGATTTTTTGATCGGGGGTGGTGGCCGGGCTGGAGGCGTCGGGCAGCGCTGGGTAATCGCTGAGTTGAGTGTTGCGCCTGCCGTCGAAGTAGAGTCTTACCAGGCCGTTCTTGGCCAACATCATTACACCGCGCGCGGCCACGGTTGTGTATTGCGCGAGGTACTGGAGATGGGAATCGGTGATTGAATAAACGGCGGCAAGAAAGTCATTCACCGCATTGAAGTCGCCCTTGGCGTTCAGACGGCGGTTCAGGTAACTGTCCCCGAGCCCGCTGGACGCAATGTTCAGCACGACGGCCAGCACCATGTCGATCAAGGCCGAAATGATGTTGGAAGAAATCGTGAGGGCCGTCGTGTGGGGGTATTGGGTGGGTGGCAGTGTGCTGAGCCAGATCGAGGCGCTGCGTACCAGCAGGAACAGTGCAGCCTCATCGCTGGCCAGTAGCATCGCCCGCTTCATGGCGTCGGGCGTGGTTTCTGCCAGCTCCGCCAGTGATTGCGCCTCGCCTTCCAGCAGTGCGGTATGCCTCATGGGATCTTTCAGGATGTCGAGGACACACCTGATTTGGCTCCAGACACCGTTGATGGTGTCCCTGTCCCCGGCAAAGATTCCCATTTGTATGGGGTGCAGCAATATATAGACCGACTGTTTTGGCCACTGTGGTTTGAAACCGGCCCACTCTTCACGTAGCCAGTCTTCCAGAGTGCCGCCAAGCTCGTCATAGACGTTAAACAGGGTATCGATGTCTGCCGGCGTCACGCCGTTGTGCACGCGGATGTTGTAGTACTCGCCTGGCGTCCCCTGAAAATACCCCTTGCCCTCTTCATCAAGCGTCAGCGTGGCCTGTGTACCCCTCAGGAAAGAAACCACCTCGACCTGGATGCCGCCAAGAGGAATGTCATAGGTCGATTTCAGTTTGCTCTCGATCAGCAGTGGTTCGCCGAGTGGGCATCGAGCAATGCAGGAGAGCGGGCTTTCAAAGTTTGTGAAGCGGCTGCCGCTGTATCCGATCACAGCCTCCATGGCCAGCAGGGAAGGCCTGCTCCTTTCGAAGGGAAGGTCTTGCGAGGCTTGGGCATACCAGCCTCTGAGCTGCTCGTGATAACGCGTCAGGCTGTTTTTGAACGTATCCAGTTGCTGTTCGATTGCGGCAATGCGATCCATCACGTTGCTCCAGAATCAGGTGGCCAGGTAGCACCTCATGTAGCCGTCCGATGGTTCTTTCGATGGCGCTCCAGGGCGCGTCTGGCGAGGCGCCTGCTGCGCTCGTGGTCAGGTGGGGAATCTGCAGAAGGCCCGCCACGCTGAGCTGGCAGGCGCAGGGGCAAAGGGCGCCATTGCCGGGTGCGAGGGTTCGCCAGGGCGTCTGGAAGCCAGGCAACGCGAGCCCGGTGGGATGCCTTGAACATTCCTTGTTCCTCGCGCAATGCCGCGCACATTCCTGCACCGTGATGCATCGACCGCGCGTGGCGATCGGTGGTATCGCCTTGACTCGAGATCGCAGCCTGATCAAGCCCGGTCAGCGCCAGGGACCTGCGGGAGTCGGGGGACGGTGCACCCTGGGGATTGGCCATTTTCCGGCCGTACAAATGCACGGTACCGAACATCGCGATGGCCTGGCGAAAGGGAGTGTAGTCGTGTTTTTGCGCGCTAGTGGCAGAGCGGCATCAGGGCCGGATCAGAGGTGATCCAGGCCATCAAATGGGGGCACAGGTCGAGCCGCGCGGCCAGCCCGTTTGCATCTGGCCTGACGCAGCGCGGTCAACCAAGCGTCGACCGGCTGCTCCTGCAGACGGTTACTTGCAGCTGTAATTGTCAGGCATGGTCACCGTGTAATTGCGCTGCACCCGGTCGCGGAAATCCAGGTTCTGCAAACCCTGTTGCACTACAAAGGCCTCGACCTTGGCGTCCTGGCAATCGTCGTTCTGCGACGACACCCGCAGCAGATACACCGCCCGTTTGCTGGCCTCGTCCCGGGCGGTCACGGTGAACGTGGTCAGCCTGGCATACCCGGTCCGCTCCGAAGTACCGACCGGACCATAAGAGGTATTGGGCGTACTGGTGCAGACCAGCTTGTCCTTTTTCTTGCCATCCTTGCATACCGTGGAAGTACTGTTCTGCACCTGCCCGTACTCGGTGGCGGTATAGCGATACGTCACCTGCTTGCTGCCGATATCCAGCATCACCGTCATCTTGATCGGCGCATGCTTCTTCGGCAGCGTCGCCTCGGTGAACACCTCCCGGAACCCCTGGTCCTTCATGGCATTGACCATGTCGCGCAGGTAATAACGGGCATTCAGCGAATTCTCATCATTGCCCTGGGTCGCCGTCACCAACACCGGCGCCTGCCGGTCGAAGGCATAGTCCGGATCCGGCGTGCCATTGAGCGCCACGTCGAGCTTGGTGGCGCAGCCGGTGAGCAGGAGGGAAAGGAGGAGGAGGGGGTAAAGCGTGTATCGAGTCATGAGGGTCTTCGTTGTGTAGCGGGGGAGTGGATAGGGATTAAACGGATGAACGGCGGAATAAACAAATGGGCAGTGGGGGTGAGGGTACGGGTTGCCGAGTTTACGGCCGGTTAATGCGCCTGCCAGGTGGGGGGCGCAAGGGGAGGGAGCATGACGGGTTTGGCGGGGGAGATGGTTGTGGTTTTTTGTCGCTGTGCGATGGGCTTTGGCGGGATTGCGCTATTCAGGTTTATCGAAGGGTGCCCGCTTGATCATTCTTGTATGGGGATTGGTGGGGATATAAAAACTTCACCGTTGATTGTGATTCTATTGCCAGTGATCTTCGTGGTGTAAATGTTGTTTATCACCAACTCGTATTTTTTCTTGCGGGTGAATAACTCCTCAAAAATATTGAAGTATAGAAAATCTTGAATAAGCGAAGCAGCTGTTTCTTTATTGTTCCTGAAAAGTTCTACAAAGCTCGGATAACCCAAATTTCCTAGCTCCGGTATGTCCATATATCCTTGGGACAGATCATCAGTTCTGCACTCCTCAATAAAAGAGTCGGCTTTGTCTATAAAGTCACTGCTTAATTCGTTGAGTTCAATGTTGAACTCGAAGCTTTGTGATTTTATTGTTAGTTTTTCTCCGAAGCCTGGTTCTCTGTGACCAACTACGTCGATGCTTACTTCTTTGTTGCCGGATATGAAAATCATGGTTTCTCTCCAGATGAAGCGGATGTGGTTTTACCCTCATCATGAGGATGTAGGCGGGTTGGTGTGTCAGTCGCACTGTGTAACTATATATACACGGTCGTCGAAATCTCCGGCTTTGCTTCCAAAGAAATAGACTTCGTTCTGATTGAATAAAATATAGTTTCTCTTTGTGCGGGGCTTGCTTTCGCCAAAGATGTCCATTTCTTGTTGCGCAGGTGCGGTGTCAGTAATCGGAAATGATTGCTCTCCATATACTTGCAATAAAAAGTCCAAAGCCGCTCCCTTGTACTGGCCCGGCGTCTCATCATCCAGGACCCACTTGGGCTTGTCGCCAGCCCAACCGAACACGTCACGGCCTTCGCTATGGCTAAACGCCAAAGGAGTCATTGCAATCCGTAACGGGTAGTCACTCACATAGACCTTTTCTTCATTCTTGAAAAGAAAGACCGCGAAATGTTTTTGGTAGTCTCTTAAGAAATTGTCTGGAATGGTTGCTCCCAATAGTGGGACCTTGAGCATTTCAGGAATCGTATAGTCTTCGTTGAAGTCATCTGTTGCTGCAAAAACACTAAGCGTGTAGCCATGCAGTGAATGAGCTTCTGGAAACTGCAGGGTGAAATAAAAGCTCATCAGGCTGCCGTTTGGGCTTTTGGGGATACTTAATCCTCGGGGAATGGCTGGTTTTCCCCCAATATATGAGTCGGATTCGGTTTTTTGGGATTTATTGATGTACATGGTTTTTAACTTGGATTTTTGGAAGATGGGTAGGGTTCTATCGGTGTTGGGCTTGTCGGGTTGAGAGAGTTTTTAAGCTGCAAAGTCATGTTTCTAGCATGTAGCTCTCGATTGTGTCTATTAACTCCAGTTTGCACCTTGTTCTGAATTCACGTATGTATTCTTCAGAGTTTTTTATGGGGTTTCCATATTTGTCATATTTTATGGTCAAAAAGTCTACTACGAACTCTCCGGACGGGTCTCCTTCTGGCTCTAGTCGTGCATCGAAACAATGGCCAGTGCTTCTTCGTGCGCCACCAATAAGTACGGAACTACTGTACCAGCCAGACGTTCTCTCTGTTAGCTCAACTTCGAATAGGTTGTTTATGGTTATTGTCCATCCGCTTGGCACTCGTATGGCTTGAAGATGGTATTCTAATTTTTCTCTCAATTTGATTTTTCCATATGCTGTTTGATCTGTTTCGGTGGCTTAGCTCACAGTTAAGGGATTGTGATGTTATTCATAAAGCCCTTTGGATGAGTTAAGGGTGTTAATCATTTCCTCTTCTGATATTGAAAACTCACTAAGGTTGTCAGGGTCTAGGTCCCCCCAGTCTTGGTCGTCGTCAATTTCAAGAAAGAGAAGTGGATTTTTTTTGCCACTAAAAAAACTAATGATGTCGCGAATGTCGGTCTCTCGCTCTACGTGATCGTTTCCATATAAGTCACACGTGTAAAAAAAGCCTCTATCTCCCATGCTTAGTTTTTTTTGAGAACCCGTTAATGACATTTTGAATCGTTGATGTAAGAACTTGGCGATCTCGAGATCGTTAGTAGGAACTGCAGAGGCGATGCTTATTTTTGACATTTTCAAATGTCCTCAGAAATAAGTTTGTTAAATGGTTTTCCTTTGGTTTTATTTTGAAACTCCCCGTCGTGCCACCTATACAAAAGCCATCTCTAGTCGTTGGATAGATAGTAAATCCGCAGTTGGCGGTGCTGGCCACCGTCGGAAGATCAGCGCAGTTCGTCAGACAGCGCTGATAGAACATCCCTGATTTTTAAAGAACGGGTTTAAGCGTTCAGAACCTGATCCTGCAATCTGCGGCCGATGACATCCATCAAGTCGCAGCCGTCGCGGAGTGGGATGACGATCACTCGCGACAAATCTTGTAGCAGTAGCGGGTCGCTGTTGAAATTTTCGGTTAGAGAAATCGTTTCGAGTAGTCGGGTTACGCATCGGATGCGGTATGCGGCGGTGTCATGCAGCACGTCCACAGGTGCCTGAGTATCAATCAGTAGCGAGGGAAAGTTGTTGTCGATGCCGGTGATGGGCATGTATCGATTCATGATGAAGCTCCTTTAGCAATTCGATGAACTGCTTTCTCACTTCCACATGAGTGGTGGCAGCTGTACGCGGGTGTGGAAGACCGGGGCTAAAGGAACCCGGCGCACTCGAAAGTGCCCCGCGCACAGCGGCCGCAACACAATAATGCAGGAATAAGAAAATACCTACATGTGTTTTTGGGCGCTTTAGCGCCTTTAGCTATAGAACGGACTTCCACATCCGATCGCTGATTTTGCAGCGACTTAAAGATGCTATCTAGACGGATGCCTTGGCACAAGAATGCAAGTCGATATTGATTGTAGGAAAATTCTTTGAAGTCTGTAGGGGAACTCTAGTGAATAGCATCGTAGGATTGGTCGAAACTTCAGGGGGACTGATGTTTTTAATTTTGTTGTCTGCAGGTGTTTGATGGTTGCTATATTTTTACTTTTGTAATGAAATTAATTGACTAGATGGTGCCATATTTAAAATATAGGTCCTGCTCATGAGCTCTGCTGAAGCAAGAAATTCTAGAGATTTGTAGGGTATAACGATATGTGCGTTGCTGTAAAATCTACATATTCTGGAGGTGGGTCTACTTTCTTATTTGTTGACAACATGACTATAGAGTTATCTAGCTCTACTACTGCCAAGCCGTCATCCTCACTAGAAATTAATTTGGCCGTTACGTGAATAGTTCCTTGGCAATTTTCAATGGATGATGAAGCTTTCGCTGAGGATTTTATGTTTTTACCCCAGAAAAAGTCATCATCAATTTCTACTTCTACATCATGTGTTTGTCCTTTAGCGGTCGGTCGGGCTCTCCAATGGGCCAAGCCATTACCGACAAAGGTCGAGAACTCTACAAATGATCTTTCAGTATCTGATTGTGCTGCGCTAAGAATTGTAACTTTCATTCATTTAGTCCCCAAGGGAGCGCGAGCAACGGTGTATTTACATCCATGGCGTTGTTCTTTATATCAAGTGTTCACGTTTTTTCGTGATAATGATGCTTGTTGGTTTCCCTATTAATCTCATGTACCCTATGTCGAAAGTCTCAGGGTTCCTAATTTAGGTAGGCGTCCAAGTGACTGTGTCCATATTGGTCTTCTGACTATTCTTTTTCTTGAAATCGTTTTTCTAAGCTTGAACACTTCAATAGTATTTTTTCATAATCTTGGGTGACGTTCTTTTTGCACCAGTTTGTTATGAAGGATGTGCCATCAGAAAATGAGAGGACTACATGGTCATCCATAAATTCAAAAGCCATACCATCTTTTAAATAGTCAGGAACATTCTCGAAGTCATCGTCAATACTGAGATAAATTCCAGACATCTCTATTCCGAAACCTTCTGAGTTTACAAGTCTGTCCAAGGCTACGGGAAGAAAGCTTGGGTTCTTTAGGGAGGACGAGTCCCTAAGGTCAAGCAAGCAGTTATGAAGAATGCTTATTTGTTTCTCTGTTAACTTCATGTTCATCGGTCTACTTCATGGATGGGTGGAAGTTTGTGACGGTTGTAAGTGTTTCATCTAGGTATATTCTGAAATTCATGCCGTTGTGCGATGCGCTATATACTCGGTTGCCACTAGCTTTTGCTGCGCTATATCCACTAGCTGCGGCATCCTTGCCTGCTTCGAACATGCTGTCTGTAGAGATGACTTTAGGGTCGTAAACAGTTTTAGGATTTCCAAATTCTTTTATCACTCCTGTAGGTTTTCCTGTCCTATCTAGAGCATCCCTTCCATAAGTAATTTCTGAGAGGCCTGGAACTGTCGGGCTTTGAGTTTCAGAGATTATGTGCAAGTTATTATCTTTTATTGCTTGCATAAACTCATCTCGATTGTGTGCACCTTTGATACCCGTTTTGGTACTGTACCCGTCGGCTTTTTCCATATGGTGTTTTGCATTATTACTGATTGGCGTGCCTTTGTGAGGCGTTGAGCCTGGACATCCATTCAGCCCCAATGGGTCCACCCACCCCGTTGGGTTGATCACGTACTGGTAGTTGTTCAACCCACCCGCCAACTTGATCGGGTCCGGCGTCAAAAACCGTCCAGAGCTCGGATTGTAGTAGCGATGGCGGTTGTAGTGCAGTCCGGTTTCGGCATCGAAATACTGACCCTGGAAGCGCAGCGGGTTGTCGATTTCGGAAACATCCAGCGCAGCCAGATTGCCGTAGGCGCGGTACTTCGCCGACCACATGATCTCGCCGCTATAGGCGGTCAGTTCCTGTGGTGTGCCGAGGTGGTCGAGTTGGTAGTAGAACGGCGTGGCCCGAGTCGGGCCTTCGCCATCGAGCATCGCCAGCGGGCGGAAGGTGCCGGGCTCGTAGAGGTAAGTGCGATAGCGGTTCTCGCCGCTCTCGACGATCAGCCGTTCGCCTTGCCAGAGGAACTCGGTGGTGCGGTCATCGATGGTCTTGGCGATGCGACGGCCAAAGGCGTCGTACTTGTAGGTGGCGGTGCTGCCACCCGGCAGGCTGACGCCGATCAGGCGGTGCTGGCAGTCGTACTGGTATTCGGTGACCAGCTTCTGGCCGGCGCCACGGCGTTCGCGGCTGAGGTTGCCGAAGGCGTCGTAGTCGTAGTGGCGGTCGCCCTGCATCAGCAGGCGGTTGCCTTTGACGTTGGCCAGGTTGGCAGCGGGCTGGTCGCCTTGGCCGAGCAGGTTGCCGGCCGGGTCGTGGGCGAAGCTTTCCGGGGTGGTGCCGCGTACGTTGATCAGGCGATCCAGCGGGTCGTAGTGATAACGCAGGTTGCCCTTGCGGCTGTCGTCGATGCCGGCCAGGTTGCCGTTGGCATCGTAGGCATAGGCGCGGCGGTACAGGTTGTGCTGCTGGCCGTGCTGTTGCTGGCTGACGCTGTGGGCCTGCAGGCGGCCTTGTTCGTCGTACTGGTACTGGCTGAGCAGCAGACCTTGTTGGCGCTGCTGTTCGCGGCCGGCATTGAACTGGTGGCTGGTCAGGCGCGAGCCGTTGAGGTCGATGCTGCTGAGCTGGCCGCCAGGGGCATGGCGGTAGTCGAGCTTGCTGCCGTCGGGCAGGCGGCAATGGCTCAGTTGGCCGAGCTTGTCGTACTCGTAGCGCAGGGTGCCCCAGCCCTGGTGTTCGACGATCAGGCGGTCTTGCAGGTCGTATTCGTAGGCCAGCGGCCAGTGGCCGTCGTCGACGCTGACCAGGCGCCCAAGGGCGTCGTAGCTGTAGTGGGTCTCTTCGCCATCGGCCAGGGTTTTCACCAGCAAGCGGCCGGCGGCATCGCGCTGGTATTCGGTGACCAGTTCGCTGCCGTCGTCGCCGAATTCGGTTTTCTTCAGCAGGTTGCCATTGAGGTCGTAGGCGTAGGCGGTGCTGCGCCCGTCGAAACCGGTTTCCTGCTGGATCAGGCCATTGGGGTAGTAATCCAGGTGGTACTGCTCGCCGCGCTCGTTTTCGATATCGGTGAGCAGCAGGCGCGCGTTGTCGTAGCGGTAGCGCAGCTGGCTGCCGTCCGGGTTGATGCGGCGGCTGACCAGGTGCAGGTTGTCGGCGTATTCGTAGCGGGTGACGCGGCCCAGCTCGTCGCGTTCGGCGGTGACTTTGCCGTAGGCGTTGTAGCTGAAGGCACGGGTCGCGCCGCCGGGCAGGGTGATCTGCGCCAGGCGGTTGGCGGCGTCCCATTGGTACTGGGTGATGGCGCCGCTTTCGTCCTGGCGGGTGATCTGCCGGCCGAGGGCGTCGTAGCGGTATTTGCGCTGGCCGCCGTCGGGCAGGCGTTCTTCCAGCAATTGGCCGAGGCCGTTCCAGCCCAGTTGATGATGGCTGCCGTCGGGGTGGGTGATTTCCAGCAGGCGGCCCTGGCGGTCGTAGCTGTAGTGGGTCTGGTTGCCGTGTGGGTCGGTCTGGCGAGTGATGTCGCCTTGAGGGTTGCGCTGGTATTTCCATGTCGCGTTGCCGCGATGGACGGCACTGACACGACCGTTGTCGTATTCGTAGGCAGTGGGTTCATCTTCCGGCGGAATCACCGCCACCATGTCCCCGGCTTCGTCGTAGCGATATTCGGTCACTGCTCCGAGTGGATCCTTTTCCGCTATCAGCCGACCTTTTTCGTCATAGGCCTTGAGGTGTTCGGCGCCGTCCGGATCGACCTTGCTGATCAGTCGCGCCTGCTCATCGTGGGTATAGATCTCTTCGCTGCCATCGGCGTTGATGGCCGTGACGCTGCCTTTGTCATCCCAGATATAGCGCTGGTCCATTTGCGCGAAGTTCGCCCAGTGATGGATACAGCGTGAGTCCTTGCCCTGGTTTTCCCATTCCCAGAAGAAGCTTGCGCCTCCGGCCAGTTGCCGCTCGAGAATGACGTTTTGCTCATCGTAGGTATAACGCTCCGCTTCGCCCGCGGCGTTCTTCGCTGCTATCAGGCGGTGCTGTGCGTCGTAGCTATAGCTGACCAGAGTCTGAACGGTACTCCATGCGTCTTCGAGTGTGTCTGCCGGGGTGAACCGCTGGTAATCGACAGCGACGATTAATGTGCGGTCGTAACGCAGCAACAGGGCGCGCCCTGCACCGTTGTCGATACGTTTGATCCGGCCCTGAATGTCGCGGGTAATGTGCAGGCGGTTGTCATAGCTGTCGCTGATGGCGATCAGGCTTGCGCCCTGGCTGTTGTAGCGGAAATGGTAGAATCGCGACGATTTGCCGGCCTGGGACAGGATCAGTTCGGAAGGATCGTCTCCCAGGAAAATCGCTGCCCGGGAAAGGGTGTTGGTAATGGCCGGACGTTGTTCGCTGGGTAGGGGAAAGGTCGTCGAGCGGTTTTCATGGTCGGTCCAGACGACGGTTTCGCCATCGATCTCGACACGCTGCGCCAGGGCATGGCTCCAGCCATACCCCAGCCCACAGTTGAGTTCCGCAGCGCTGGTGCGATACAGGCGCGTCCATTCAAATGGCAGCAGCCCATCCAGCTCGCCGTCGGTCAGGGTCAGCAGTTCTTCGCCGGTGACCATCGATACCGGGCAGCCGCTGGTGCAGGTATTGCTGGCGGAGTCGGCATTGCGCTTGGCTGGAGTCGTTGCAGAGCGGGAGGCGTCGGGGGCTGCTTGCCTTCCCCCAAGCCTGGAGTTTTTTCTACCATCGAAACGAACTTGAACCACACCTTTCTTGGCTGCTGTCTGTATGCCACGTGCAGCCACTTCCGTGTACTTCTTGATGTAGCCCATGAAGCTGTTGATGATTTTGAAAACGGACTCGACAAAGCGTGTCGCGGCTTTGACGATGACCTGGCCATATTTCTTCAGGCGCAGGGCCAGGTAGACGACCCCCATGCCTTCCAGGGCAATGGTCAGCACGATGCCCAGGATGATATCGATCAGGATCGAAACCACGGCGGAAGAAACGGCTTTGGCCGCTTCGCCGGCAATTTGAGTGGGGGGCAGCGCACTGAGCCAGATTGATGCGCTGCGTAGCAGGAGAAACAGCGCTGCTTCATCGCTGGCGAACAGCATCGCCTTGCGCATGACATCAGGGGCTTCCTTGGCCAGCTTGGCGAGTTTTTCCGCGCCCGCCCCCAGCCGGTCGACGTACTTCATCGGGTTTTGCAGGATGTCGAGAATGAGCGTGATGCCGTCCCACACGCCTTTGATCGCTTCCCAACTGCCCGCGAGGATGCCGTTGCCGACGGCTTTCAGCGAGGCCGCCGCCGACTGAGTGGACCATTGCGGCTTGAAAACGGCCCATTCCTTGCGCAACCAGCTTTCCAGCTCGCCAGTCAGGCCGTCATAGGATTTGAACAGCGTATTGACCTGAGCGGGAGTGACCTCGTTCTGCACGCGGATCTTGTAGAACTCTCCCGGCTTGCCTTGAAAACTGGCTTTGCCCTTGTCGTCCAGCATCAGTTTGGTGGCTGCGCCACCTTTGACGGGAATGACTTCGACCTGGATACCACCCAATGGGATGTCATAGACCGACTCGAACTTGCTCTCGATCAGCAACGGACCTTTCAGCGGGCACTGCGCAACGTTGGAGGTGAAGCTGCCGTCGGTTATGCTGACGGCTTTGCTGGTGCCACCGACCTTGATCACCCGTTCCATGCCCAGCAAGGAAGGCATATCCGTTTTCTCGCTCACAGCATCTGCAGCTTGCGCGTACCACTTTTCGGTCTGCTCGCGGTACAGCGTCAGGCTGCCTTTGAACGAGTTCAGTTGTGCTTCGATATCGGCAACGCGACCCATCATCCTTGCTCCAGAGTCAGGTGGTTAAGCAGTGCTTCGTTAAGGGCTTTCGGGGCGTCCGGTCGGCGCACGAAGTGCGCGACCTTGTGGCGTAACACGGCCTCCGGGAAAGCGTCGTACAGGTCTGGGCGTTCCTCGCTCAGCCATTGCATCAGGTTGTCGATCAGGGTGGTCGGGTCCTGCTTGGTCAACTGGTCGAGCAGGGCCTTCGGGACTTCCCACCACGGCCATTGCTTGGCCTTGGGCACCGGGCGTGAGCCGGTGTCCAGGGGTTGGCCGTTGATCCAGTAACGGTTGAAGACCGGCAGTACTTCCCCGGCGGCAGCGCCGAGGCCTTGCAGGATCGGGTAGATATGCCGCCCATCCCAAAACCGGAAAAACACCTCCGCCCCATCCGGCATCTTCACCTGGGTCAAGCTGCGCAGGTGTTCGAACACCACCTCCGGTTCACAGGTGGAGACGGCCAGCCAGCCCCAGTCGTCGGCGTCGGTGCTGGCGATCCAGTCGAGGAACGGTGCGTTCGGCTTGAGTTCGACGAGGTAAGGCATCACCGGCTGCCAGTCGGCGTAGGGCGTGCCGCTCCAGATCGGGGTCAGGCCGCTGGCGCCCTGGGTCTGGTAGAAATCCTTGAGCGGGTCGGCGTCGCTGGCGTTGCTGACGACCAGGTACAGGCGCTCGTCGGCTTGCAGGGGCTGGCTGGCGAGCCAGGCCTGGGGTGTCAGGCGATCAGATGGCACAGGCACCGTCCTTGCATTTTTCGCACTCTTCGCAGAACGGCGCGTTGCGCTTGAGGGTGTTGATTTGCGCCGGGGTCAGCAGGGCGCCGGCCTTGGCGGCGTCGGCCTGCTTCAGCACGCCCGGCATCAGCGGTGCGGCGCCGGAGCCGCTGCCCGGGCCGCCGCCGGAGTTGACCTTGACCTGCGGGCCGCTGATGGTCACGCCGCCGGCATCGAGCTTGACGAAGCTGCCACCACCCTTGAGGGTCAGTTCGCTGCCGGCTTCGAGCACCACTTTCACCCCGGCATTGAGGTGGATTTCCTGGCCAGCCTCGATGAACTGTCCGGTGCCGATCTTGATGTGCTGGTTGGCGCCGACGGTCAGATGGTCGCTGGCGCGGGCCTCGACCTTGCGGTCGGCGTGCACGGTGTGGTGTTC